>NZ_JAPDBM010000029.1:0-54121 GCF_027705265.1 Aeromonas sp. QDB11
AATGGGGGCTTGCTCTCTTAATTGGTCTATCAGCGCGTACGTGTGAACTCGTCCGTCATCAAGAGAGCCGTAGCCTTTTTTAGAATGTCCTTTTCGCGCTCGAGCCGATGGATGCGGGCTTCCAGCTCCTGGATTTTCTGCTGCTCCGGGGTCAGCGCTTTGCTGATAGGCGTGGTGCCGGTTCGTTCGGATTGCAGTTGCTGAACCCAGCGGCGAAGTATGGTTTCACCGACATCCAGTGAACGGCTGGCTTCGGGGACAGAATATCCCTAGTCGAGCACCAGGGATGCGGCTTCGAGTTTGAATTCGGCAGTAAATGAGCGACGTAATCTTGTCATTGAACACCTCAGGTCATGGTGGCGACTCTACCACCTAAAATGGTGTCCGGGATGATTAGACCACTACATTGAATCGCCATGCTGGAAAAGCTGCGTCACCACTACCGACGAGCCAAAACCATCACGCGCAATCATCAATGTAGAGGAATGGCCAGCCTGCTGGCCCGAGTGAAACACTTCATGGATACAGTGTCTCCTTTCCCGAGGAATGGCTATGCACAGCGAAGGTGTAGCGCTATTGGGATCTGTTATTTAGGACGCACTTCCGTGAAGAGCTGAGCTTTGAGGATGGGGGCCTATGTAGAAATGCCCGTCATAGTGACTCGACGGGCATTACACATTAGCAATAAAGGTATTTATCAGGCTTGCAGCCAGGTTTCGATGCTGCGCTGGATGCCAGCATCGTCCAGACCGAGCAGGGCATAGATCTCCTGCTGGGTACCCTGTTCCACGAAGCGATCCGGCAGGCCGAGGTTGAGCACCGGCTTGCACTGTTTGCTGCGCATCAGCAGCTCGTTCACTGCCGAACCGGCGCCGCCCATGATGGCGTTGTCTTCGATAGTGACGAAGTGATCGTGGCTGGCCGCCAGTGACAGCACCAGTGCCTCATCCATCGGTTTGACGAAGCGCATGTCCACCAGAGTGGCATCCAGTGCCTCTGCGGCCGCTTTCGCGTGGTGCAGCAGGGTACCAAAGGCCAGAATGGCGGTGTCTTTGCCCTCCCGCAGGATTCGTCCCTTGCCAAGCGCCAGCGCCTGCATCTCTGACGAGATGGGCGCATCGCTCAGGCTGCTGCCGCGCGGGTAGCGCACGGCGGCAGGGCCCTGATGAAGATAGCCGGTATAGAGCATCTGGCGGCATTCGTTCTCGTCGGAGGGCGTCATCACCACCATGTTGGGCACGGTGCGCAGGAAGCTGATGTCGAACGCCCCCTGATGGGTCGGGCCGTCGGCACCCACCAGACCGGCCCGGTCGATGGCGAACAGCACCGGCAGATCTTGCAGTGCCACGTCGTGGATCACCTGATCGTAGGCGCGCTGCAGGAAGCTTGAATAGATGGCGACCACCGGCTTCTTGTCGGCGATGGCGAGACCGGCGGCGAACGTGACCGCATGTTGCTCGGCAATCGCCACATCGAAGTAGCGATCCGGATATTGCTGGCTGAATTTCACCAGCCCGGAACCTTCGCGCATGGCGGGGGTGATACCGACCAGCTTCTCGTCTTTGGCGGCCATGTCGCACAGCCACTGGCCAAAGATGGCGGAGAAGGTCGGTTTGGCACCACTCGCCTTGGGCAGGGAGCACTCGTCCGGATTGAACTTGGGCACGGCGTGATAACCGATGGGATCTTTCTCCGCCGGCTCGTAACCCTTGCCCTTCTTGGTCTTGACGTGCAGCAGCTGCGGGCCCTTGAGGTTGCGCATGTTGCGCAGGGTCTCGACCAGTGCCTCAATATCGTGACCGTCGATGGGGCCGATATAGTTGAAGCCGAACTCCTCGAACAGGGTGCCGGGCACCACCATCCCCTTGAGGTGCTCTTCGGCCCGCTTGGCCAGCTCCTTGACCGGAGGCAGACCCGCCAGCACCTTCTTGCCGCCTTCGCGGATGGTGGTGTAGAGCTTGCCGGACATGACCCGGGCCAGATGGTTGTTGAGCGCGCCGACATTCTCGGAGATGGACATCTCGTTGTCGTTGAGGATCACCAGCATGTCCTTGTGCACATCGCCAGCGTGGTTGAGCGCTTCAAAGGCCATCCCTGCGGTAATGGCACCGTCACCGATCACCGCCACCACCTTGCGACCCAGCCCTTCGCTCTCGGCGGCAACCGCCATGCCGAGCGCCGCACCGATGGAAGTGCTGGAGTGGCCGACGGAGAGCACGTCATACTCGCTCTCGCCACGCCAGGGGAAGGGGTGCAGACCGCCTTTCTGACGGATGGTGTGGATCTGGTCACGGCGCCCGGTCAGGATCTTGTGGGGATATGCCTGATGGCCCACGTCCCAGATCAACCGATCGAACGGGGTGTTGTAGACGTAGTGCAGGGCCACGGTCAGTTCGACCGTGCCGAGACCGGAGGCAAAGTGTCCGCTGGAGCGGCTGACAGAGCGCAGCAGATATTCGCGCAGCTCGTTGCACAGCACCGGCAGCCGATCTTTGGGCAAGGAACGCAGCTCGACCGGAGTGTCCGCGAGGGCCAGGTTGGGGAAATTGCTAATATCAACGCTCATATTGTTACTGTTATCCAGCGTTTAGTGGGTTCGCTCGATGATGTAATCGGCAAACGCTTCCAGAATGTCGGTATTGTAGGGCAAGGATTGCAGGGCTGTTAAGGCTTTCCCATGCAGTTCGCGAGCCAGCTCACGGGCATTTTCGAGTCCGAGCAGGGCCGGATAGGTACTTTTCTCCAGCGCCAGGTCAGAACCTTGCGGCTTGCCCAGGGTGGCGGTATCACCTGTGATGTCGAGGATGTCATCCTGCACCTGAAAGGCGAGGCCAATCGCGGCGGCATAGGTTTGCAGGGCAGCCAGCGTGGCGTCATCGACATCGGCTTTGCACAGGGCGCCGAGCGCCACGGCGCATTCAATCAGCGCACCGGTCTTGTGGCGGTGTACCTGCTCCAGCTCGGCGAGCGAGATCTGGCGCCCTTCGGCCTGCAGATCCAGCGCCTGACCGCCACACATACCAAGATAGCCGGAGGCGCGGGCGAGGGTACTCAGCATCCGCACCCGGTTGCCCAGTAGCGTAGCGGGCATCGGATGGTCTGCCAGAATGGAGAACGCCAGCGTCTGCAGGGCATCACCCGCCAAAATGGCTGTGCCTTCATCGAACGCCTTGTGGACGGTCGGCTGGCCGCGACGCAGGTCGTCGTTATCCATGGCGGGCAGGTCATCGTGCAGCAGGGAGTAGGCGTGGATGCACTCCACGGCAGCCGCAGGGCCATCCAGCAGTTCGCTCTTGACGCCCAGCATTTCGCCGACCGCGTAGACCAGAAACGGGCGCACCCGCTTGCCGCCCAGCAGCAGGCCATAACTCATGGCATCGCGCAGGCGCGGCGCCATGGCGGGCAAGGATTCAAGTTGTGCTGACAGACAGTCGTCAATACGCTGACGATGCAGACGGGAAAAATGGTCCAGCGCCACTCACTCCTCTCCTTGTTCTGGCTGGAAGGGGGCGAGCTGGTCACTGCCATCGGCTTGACTGAGCAGGATCTGGATCTTCTGTTCGGCCAGTTCCAGCTTCTGCTGACCGGCCCGTACCAGATGAACGCCTTGCTCGAACTGCTTGAGCGCCTCTTCCAGGGGTAGGGAACCTTGTTCCAGCTGATGAACGATGGTTTCCAGCTCTTCCAGAGTGGCATCAAAACTCAGGCGGTCGATTTTTTTACTGGCCATGTCCATCCTCGGGGATTGAAAAAAACGGCTTATATTAACATCGACCGTCCACAGGGGGGAGGCAGAAAAGCACTGCCCCCTCAAACTCTCGCTAAACTGGCCGATAATGAGCCATCATTCTCAGTAGATGCATGCTTGCCGCATGGGTCGCAATAGCAGAAAATTCAACAAACTATAAATAGACATAAGAACCGGTGACAGGAGTAGGGACGTGGATCTAGGCAGTCTTATAGGGATAGTGCTGGGTTTCGGGGTGGTGGTGTACGGCATGCTGCTGGGTGGGCCCATGAGCATGTACGTGGATATGCCATCGGTCTACATCACCATATTGGGTTCCATCTTCATCGCCATGATGAAGTTCAACATTGGCCAGTTCCTGATGGCATTCAAGGTGGCGGGTAAAGCCTTTATGTACAAGGGCGACAAACTTGAAGACCTGATCACCAAAGCAGTTGAACTGGCTGACGCGGCTCGCAAAGGGGGCTTTCTGGCACTGGAGGCTGCAGAGATCCCCAATCCATTTATGAAAAAAGGGATCGACATGCTGGTGGATGGTCACGATGCCGATGTGGTGCGTGCCGTGATGGAAAAGGATATTGACCTGACTGCCGAGCGTCATGTCATTGCCATCAAGGTTTTCCGTACCCTTGGGGATCTGGGCCCGGCCATGGGGATGATAGGTACGCTGGTGGGCTTGGTGGCCATGTTGGCCAACATGAGTGACCCCAAGTCGATCGGTCCGGCGATGGCGGTGGCCTTGCTCACCACCCTCTACGGTGCGATTGAGGCCAACATGATAGCGATTCCCATCGCCGACAAGCTGGAGCTGCGCAGCGGGGAGGAGAAACTTAGTCGTACCCTGATCCTCGATGCGATTATGGGGATTCAGGATGGTCAGAATCCGCGGGTGATCCAGTCCATGCTGCAGAACTATCTGAACCAGTCCAAACGTAATACCGGCACCGAATAGGGGGCGCTATGTCTGATTGCAAGTGCCCGCCACCAGGGCTGCCCGGTTATATGGGCACCTTTGCTGACCTGATGTCGCTGCTCATGTGCTTCTTCGTGTTGCTGCTCTCTTTTGCCGAGATGGATGTGCAGAAGTTCAAGCAGATAGCCGGTTCCATGGACAAGGCATTCGGGGTACAGAACATCCTCGAGGTGAAAGATATTCCCAAGGGAACCTCGGTGATTGCCCAGGAGTTCAGGCCCGGTCGCCCTGAGCCCACGCCCATTGATACAGTGATGCAGCAGACCATCGATATGACCCAGACCGAGCTGGAATTTCTGCCCGGCGAGTCGGATCAGGCCGGTGGTCAGGACAAGAGTGATGGTAAGCAGACGGGGGGCGATACCGCTCAGGATGCACAGAAGGCGCAGCAGCAGTCCAATACCCTGGCCAAAGCCCTTGCCGAGCAGATGAAAGATCAGATCCAGGATGGCGCTATCGAGATCGAGGCGCTGGGCCAGCAGATCATTATTCGGATCAGGGAAAAAGCGTCGTTCCCGGCCGGTTCGGCGTTTCTGCAGCCCCAGTTCTGGCCAGTCATTCGCAAGGTGGCGACCCTGCTTAAGGATGTGCCGGGGGAAATCACCATTTCCGGTCACACCGACAACGTGGCGACCGAAGATGAGCTGTTCCAGTCCAACTGGGAGCTGTCATCGCAACGGGCGGTGGCGGTGGCGCACCAGATGATCAAGGTCCCCGGTTTTGATCCGGGGCGGCTGGTGGTGCAGGGCATGGCGGATTCCCAGCCACTGGTGCCCAACACCACTCCGGAAAATCGTCGGATGAACCGGCGGGTGGAGATCGCCATCATGCAGGGCAAACCGACCGTATCGGCGCCCATTTCAGTGCCGGAAGGGAAGTAGGCGAGAGTAATGACGATGCCGCAAGTGGGATCTGCATCAGGGGGCTGACGTGGATTTTGTGTTGGCTTCATATTAAGATGCCTCATCCGAACCGATTGCTGCGGCCTCCTTGCAGATAGCCGCAGCTTCTATTTTCAAGCAACCCAGGTTTCGACTATGAATCATACTCCGATGACTGTTCGCGGCGCTGAGAAGCTGCGCGAAGAGCTCGATTATCTCAAGACCGAGCTTCGTCCCCAGATTATCGAAGCGATTGCCGATGCCCGTGAGCACGGCGATCTGAAGGAAAACGCCGAATACCATGCCGCTCGCGAGCAGCAGGGGTTCTGTGAGGGCCGCATCCAGGAGATTGAAGCCAAGCTCTCCAATGCCCAGGTGATCGACGTCACCAAGATGACCAACAACGGCCGTGTGATTTTTGGCGCGACCGTTACTCTGCTCAAGAGCGAGACAGAGGAAGAGGTGGTCTACCGCATCGTGGGTGACGATGAGGCTGATATCAAACAGAACCTCATCTCCGTCAACTCACCCATTGCTCGTGCCCTGATTGGCAAGGAAGTGGACGATGTCGCTATCGTCAAGACGCCGGGCGGTGATGTGGAGTACGAAGTGCTGGAAGTCGCTTATATCTAAGCGAATGCCACAGAGGATGAAACAGGGGGGCTGGCGCTCCCCTGTTTGTCTTTATCGGTATCACGACTGATCAGGACAGATACGCCTCGGTAAAGGCGTCCTGATGACGCTGGAACAGCCAGTGGCGCAGCCGTTCTATGTTGCTCTCGCTCATCTGAAAGCTCAGCGCCCAGGTGGCATGATCTGCATTGATCTTGATTCGCCTTACCAGTCGTCCCTGCAGTGGAAAAGGGGCCTCTTGCTCGATGCAGAGCTCGCCGTTGATGGGCGTATCGGCCACCATGTCGATGGGCAAATTTTCCACGATAAGGCCATTGAGGGAGAGGCTGAGTACCTGAAACAGGCCCAGTTCGCTGCAAAGCTTGGCTTTTTGGGTGAGACGCCAGGCGCGCGGTTGCGCAAACCCCAGCTCCCTGATGACCGGTGCAGATAGCCGAGGTTCGACAAAGCCGTCTTCCCCTTGGGTAAACGTCAGAGGAAAACGCAGCTGATGGCCTGCGAAGCGGGCTTCGAGTACAAGGTGTTCGGCTTTTTGCAGCAAGCCAAGCATGGGGGCGTCGAGGTGACCACTCAGAACATGGGTGTCCTGATTGCTCCCCAAGTCCCGCAGCATGGCCAGCTCATCGTCGGTCAGAATGGGATGGTGAACCACAATGCGTGTCCGGAAGTATTCATCGCAGGTTAAGGGCTTTGCGACTACTTTGGCAAGCGACTCGGGAAGAAGTGGAATAAGGAAAGAGCGATGCTCTTTCCTTTTACTTGCGGGGCAGCTGGATTTTGGGTTCGTTGGCTTGACGATAAATGGTCAGCACATGACCCATGCTTTGCACCTTGATTGAACCGGTTTCACGGACGATAGCATCCATAACCAGTTGTTTCATTTCGCGATCTTCAGAGGCAACCTTAACCTTGATCAGCTCGTGATGGTTCAGTGCCAGATCGATCTCGGCCAGTACACCTTCGGTCAGACCATGCTGACCCAGCAGGACGACCGGCTTGAGGCTATGGGCAAGGCCCTTGAGGTACTGTTTCTGTTTATTGTTGAGAATCATCGCAATTTCTTCATAAGTCAGGGTTGAAAGGGGCGTATTCTACCCCCACTTAGCCCTTAATACTAATAACCCTTGTGGTTTTTTAAAGTCGATTATCATGACCCAGAAAAAACGTTCCCCCAGTTCAACTCGCTGGTTAAAAGAACATTTCGACGATCAATACGTCAAAAAAGCCCAGAAAATGGGCCTGCGTTCTCGTGCTGTTTTCAAAATTGACGAGATCCAGGGCAAGGATCGCTTGCTGAAAAATGGCATGACCGTAGTGGATTTGGGGGCAGCCCCCGGTGGTTGGTCCCAGTTCGCGGTTGAACAGGTTGGTGATTCGGGTCGCGTCATCGCATGTGACATTTTGCCGATGGATCCCATTGCTGGTGTCGATTTCCTGCAAGGGGACTTTCGGGAGGAAACTGTGCTTGGCGCCTTGCTGGAGCGAGTGGGTCCTGACAAGGTCGATGTCGTGATGTCTGATATGGCGCCCAACATGAGCGGTACCCAGCAGGTGGATCAGGCTCGCGCCATGTATCTGGTCGAGCTGGCGCTGGACATGTGCAATCAGGTATTGCGCAGTGACGGCAGTTTCGTGGTGAAGGTGTTTCAGGGAGAGGGCTTTGATGCCTATCTCAATGAAATTCGTAAACTTTTCTCCGCCGTCAAAATTCGTAAACCAGACTCATCCCGCGCCAGATCACGGGAAGTCTACATTGTGGCTACCGGTTTTAAACTGTAGTACCCTAACCTTCATCGTTAACTGTCAGTCTGCGAGGTTACTGATTTGAGTGACATGGCGAAAAACTTAATCCTGTGGCTGGTCATCGCCGTCGTTTTGATGTCGGTGTTCAATAGCTTCAGCCCCAGCGATACCACCAGTCGCCAGCTGGACTATTCCAGCTTCGTTAAAGAGGTGACCCAAGAGCAGATCCGTGAAGTGCGGATGGACGGTAAGGTCATTAATGGCGTCAAGCGTACTGGTGAACGATTCACCACCATTATCCCTGCGCCGGATCCCCAGCTGCTCAACGACATGCTCAATCACAATGTCAAAGTGATGGGCGAGAAGCCGGAAGAGCCGTCTCTGTTGACCTCTATCTTTATCTCCTGGTTCCCGATGCTGTTGCTGATCGGTGTCTGGGTCTTCTTCATGCGTCAGATGCAGGGCGGCGGTGGCAAAGGTGCCATGTCGTTTGGCAAGAGCAAGGCTCGCCTGATGAGCGAAGATCAGATCAAGACCACCTTTGCTGACGTTGCAGGTTGCGATGAAGCCAAGGAAGAGGTGAAGGAGCTGGTCGACTATCTGCGCGACCCGAGCAAATTCCAGAAACTGGGTGGCAAGATCCCGACCGGTGTGCTGCTGGTTGGTCCTCCCGGTACCGGTAAAACCCTGCTGGCCAAGGCCATTGCGGGCGAGGCCAAGGTGCCGTTCTTCACCATCTCAGGTTCCGATTTCGTGGAGATGTTTGTCGGTGTCGGTGCCTCCCGGGTGCGTGACATGTTCGAACAGGCCAAGAAATCCTCCCCCTGCATCATCTTCATCGATGAAATTGATGCGGTCGGTCGCCAGCGTGGCGCCGGTCTGGGCGGTGGTCACGATGAACGTGAGCAGACCCTTAACCAGATGCTGGTCGAGATGGATGGTTTCGAAGGCAATGAAGGCATCATCGTCATCGCTGCCACCAACCGTCCTGACGTACTGGATCCGGCATTGCTGCGTCCGGGCCGTTTCGACCGTCAGGTGGTGGTCGGTCTGCCGGATGTCCGTGGTCGTGAGCAGATCCTGAAAGTGCATATGCGCAAAGTTCCGTTGGCGGATGACGTCAATCCGGCGCTGATTGCCCGTGGTACACCCGGTTTCTCCGGTGCGGATTTGGCCAACCTGGTCAACGAAGCTGCCCTCTTCTCTGCCCGTGAGAGCCGCCGAGTGGTCTCCATGGCCGAGTTCGAGAAGGCCAAGGACAAGATCATGATGGGTGCGGAACGTCGCTCCATGGTGATGAAAGAGTCCGAGAAAGAGATGACTGCGTATCACGAAGCCGGTCACGCCATCATTGGTCGTCTGGTTCCGGATCATGACCCGGTGTACAAGGTCTCCATCATTCCGCGCGGTCGTGCGCTGGGTGTGACCATGTATCTGCCGGAGCAGGATCGCTGGAGCCACTCCAAACAGCATCTGGAGTCAATGATCTCCAGCCTGTATGGTGGTCGTCTGGCAGAAGAGCTGATCTACGGTGCCGAGAAGGTTTCTACTGGCGCTTCCAACGACATCGAGCGGGCAACTGAAATTGCACGCAAGATGGTGACCCAGTGGGGTATGTCCGAGCGTCTCGGCCCAATGCTCTACGCGGAAGAAGATGGTGAAGTGTTCCTCGGTCGCAGCATGGCCAAGGCCAAGCACATGTCCGACGATACCGCTCGCGTCATCGATGCCGAGGTCAAGCAGGTCATCGACCGCAACTACGCCCGTTCCAAGCAGATCCTGCTGGATAACATGGACGTGTTGCACAGCATGAAAGATGCGCTGATGAAGTACGAGACCATCGACGCCAAGCAGATCGATGATCTGATGGCGCGCCGCGAGGTTCGTGCTCCGAGCAACTGGCATGACGAGCACGGTGATACCCCGCAAGGCGGTTCCACTGTGGCTGCCGAGGCCAAGCCGGTCGATGAGGCTGCATCGGTGGCGGATGTCACTATCGACAAAGCCAACGACGCTCCGGCCAAATAATTGTGACTCTCCAAACCCCGGGCTTGCCCGGGGTTTTTCTTTATTAGATGGACGTGAAAATGCAGTTAACCAGCAAGGGGCTTAGCCTCTCTCTCGATCGTCCCCATGTGATGGGGATCCTGAATGTAACGCCCGACTCCTTCTCCGATGGTGGCAATTTCAACCAGTTTGAACGGGCGATGGCCCATGCGCGGCAGATGGTCTCTGACGGTGCAACCCTCATCGACATCGGTGGCGAGTCTACCCGCCCTGGTGCGCCCGATGTGAGCGAGCAGGAGGAGCTGGACAGGGTCATTCCTGTCGTGGAACAGATGGTCCGTGAGCTGGATGTGATGATCTCCCTCGATACTTCCAAAGCGGCGGTGATGCGGGAGGGTTGCCAGGCGGGTGCCCATCTGATCAACGATGTGCGGGCACTGCAAGAGCCGGGAGCACTGCAGGCAGCGGCCGAGGCTGCTGTTCCTGTCTGTCTGATGCATATGCAGGGGCAGCCGCGAACCATGCAGGTCGAGCCCCACTATGACGATCTGATCGGGGAGGTGCGCGCCTTTTTTGATGAGCGCATTGCGGCTTGTCTGGCCGCCGGGATCAGGCACGAAGATCTGTTGCTGGATCCGGGATATGGCTTTGGCAAGACCCTTGCACACAACTATCAGCTGTTGGCGGCTCAAAAGGAACTGCTTGATTATGGCTTGCCGCTATTGGTGGGGATGTCGCGAAAGTCTATGATAGGCAACCTGCTGGGCCGTCCGGTGGATGAGCGTCTGGCGGGCAGTCTGGCATGCGCCCTTATCGGCATGCAGCATGGGGCTCGCATCATCAGGGTACACGATGTACGGGAGACCATGGACGCATTGCGCGTCGGTTGGCTGGCAATGACGGGACAAGATTTTATTTCCAGATAATAAAGAGAACAGAAAATGGCAAGAAAGTATTTCGGTACCGATGGTGTGCGCGGCAAGGTTGGCGAATTCCCGATCACTCCTGATTTCGTGATGAAATTGGGTTGGGCTGCCGGCAAGGTGCTCTCCAAGAAGGGCACCAAAAAGGTGTTGATTGGTAAAGATACCCGCATCTCTGGCTATATGCTGGAGTCTGCGCTGGAAGCGGGACTCTCCGCTGCGGGCCTCAAGGCAATTCTGATGGGGCCGATGCCAACACCGGCGGTTGCTTATCTGACTCGCACCTTCCGTGCCGAAGCCGGCATCGTCATCAGCGCCTCCCACAACCCCTTCTATGACAACGGCATCAAGTTCTTCTCCGCAGACGGCACCAAGCTGCCCGATGATGTCGAGCTGGCTATCGAAGCCGAGCTGGATCACGAGCTCAAGTGTGTCGAGTCTGCCGAACTTGGCAAAGCGGTGCGCATTGATGATGCTGCCGGTCGCTATATCGAATTCTGCAAGAGCACCTTCCCCTCCCACATGAATCTGGATGGGGTAAAAATGGTGGTCGACTGTGGCCACGGTGCCACGTATCACATTGCACCGTCGGTTTTCCGCGAGCTGGGTGCCGAAGTGATCACCATGGGCTGTGCCCCGGATGGCCTCAACATCAACGATGGTGTCGGTTCGACTGCGCCCGAGGCGCTGGTTGCCAAGGTACTGGAGTGCAAGGCCGATCTGGGGGTTGCCTTTGATGGTGATGGTGACCGTCTGATCATGGTCGACCATACCGGCTATCTCATCGATGGTGACGAAGTGCTCTATATCATCGCGCGCGATGCCCTGCGCAATGGTCGCCTCAAAGGCGGTGTTGTCGGCACCCTGATGGCCAACATGGGCCTGGAGCTGGCACTGCAGACCCTGGGTATTCCGTTTGCCCGTGCCAAGGTGGGTGACCGCTACGTGCTGGAGATGATGGAAGAGAAGGGCTGGCGCATCGGTGGCGAGAACTCCGGCCACATTATCTGTCTGGATCAGACCACCACGGGTGATGGCATCGTGGCCGCCTTGCAGGTGCTTACCGCCATGCGCAGTGCCGAGATGCCGCTGGCCAAGCTGCGCTCCGGCATGAGCAAGTTCCCGCAGGTGCTGGTCAATGTTCGCTTTGCCGAAGGCAAGGATCCGCTGGCTGCTGATGCTGTCATGGATGAGGTTGCCAAGGTGGAACAGGAGCTGGCGGGTCGTGGTCGCGTGCTGTTGCGTAAATCCGGTACCGAACCGCTGATCCGGGTCATGGTCGAAGGTGAGCATGAACAGCAGGTGCGTGACATGGCTCAACGCATCGCCAAACAGGTCGAGTCGGCGTTTTAATGAACAACCAGGGCGGCTTTTTAGCCGTCCTGGTTGTATCTTGTTCAAACGATTCGAAAATTTAAAAATAGCACTTGTCAGCTGAGCATCCTCTGGATATTATCAGCCCCGCTTTCGCAAGGGAGTTGCCGATGGGACATCGCAAGCCGTTTGTAGCAGCCAACTGGAAGTTGCACGGTAGTAGGTCGCAGTTAGAGCAGTTTACAAGTCAGTGTCTGAACGGCGTTGACGGAAAAGTAGATGTGGTTCTCTGTCCTTCCCATGTGCATCTCGACTTTACCGCTTTACTGCTCAACGAGCAGAAAGTAATAAAGTTGGGGGCTCAGAATGTGAGTCAGCACGACACTGGCGCTTACACAGGAGAAATCTCGTGTCAGATGCTGGTTGAGGCAGGGTGTCGTTACGTGTTGGTAGGGCACTCCGAGCGCAGGCGTCTCTTTGGTGAGACCAGTTTTATCGTCGCAGAGAAGTTTGCGGCAGCCAGAGCGGCAGGCTTGATTCCCATCCTCTGTTTAGGTGAATCAGGTGCGGCGAGGCAGGCGAGAAGAGCCTTCGAGGTGATCGCCGAAGAACTGGATATCGTCATAGAGAAAAATGGCGCGATGGCTTTCGATAATGCTATCATCGCCTACGAGCCGATTTGGGCTGTAGGTACAGGTAAATGCGCCACACCCGAGCAGGCACAAGAGGTTCATTCCTTTATACGTGGTCGCTTGGCGGAGGATACTCCGGTAATAGGTGAGAAAGTTAGAATCATCTATGGTGGGAGCGTAACGCCGACCAATGCGAGAGATTTGTTTGCCCAGCCCGACATTGATGGCGGACTGATTGGCGGAGCAAGCCTCGATAGCGATGCGTTTTTAGGAATTGTTGAAGCGGCAAAGGGTGCAAGTTAAATGTACGAGATTCTTTTAGTCGTTTATCTGTTGGTGTCACTGGCTCTGATTGGTCTGGTGATGATTCAGCAAGGTAAAGGGGCTGATATGGGCGCCTCCTTCGGCGCAGGGGCATCGAACACAGTATTCGGCTCCGGTGGTTCAGGCAGTTTCCTGACCCGAACAACAGCAATTTTGGCTACTCTGTTTTTTGTTATCAGCCTGGTGCTAGGCTCTATGTCCAGCAACAAGGTAAAACAGGGTAGTGAGTGGGAAAATCTGCAACAAACCCAACAAGTTGAGCAGACCAAAGCGCCAGTAAACAAAGATACTGACGTTCCCCAGTAAGTGAGTTTTGCCGTGGTGGTGGAATTGGTAGACACGCTATCTTGAGGGGGTAGTGCTCTAGGGTGTGCGGGTTCGAGTCCCGCCCACGGCACCAATTAAGTAGTGAGCTCGGGTAACCGAGTGTATTATAGTCAGTCACTCTTGTATGAATAGATTGAACTGGCTATAATCTCGCACGATTTCGGACGCGGGGTGGAGCAGCATGGTAGCTCGTCGGGCTCATAACCCGAAGGTCGTCGGTTCAAATCCGGCCCCCGCAACCAAATTTCACGCATTTCCTACGCTCAGGAAGGCGGTCGCTGCGAGGCGACAATCAGGGTAAAGCGCCAAGCCCCGATTTGACATCGGGGCTTTTTGTTATGTGCAATTTACTCTGTATCGATCTCTATCTGGGCTTTATGCCCTTTTTTTGTTTTTCGGAGGGTGACTTTGGCTACGTTGGAACAACGTTTGACCGATCTGCTCGAGGCTCCGGTCGTTGCCTTGGGTTTTGAACTTTGGGGTATTGAGTTTATCCGTGCGGGTAAACACTCCACCTTGCGTGTCTATATCGACGGCGAGCAGGGTGTGACTGTCGAGAACTGTGCTGAGGTCAGCCATCAGGTTGGCGCCATCATGGACGTCGAAGATCCCATCACCGAGGAGTACTACCTCGAGGTGTCCTCCCCCGGCATGGATCGTCCGCTGTTCAAGGTTGCCCATTTCGAAAAATACGTTGGCCAAGAGGCGGCGGTAACGCTTCGGATGGCAACAAATAACCGCCGCAAGTTCAAAGGCGTAATCAAAGCTGTGCAAGGCGACATGATCACCCTGACAGTAGATGGTAAGGACGACGTGTTGGCTTTCACCAATATCCAAAAAGCGAACATAGTGCCGAACTTTGGTTAACGAGGCTATCGGATATGAATAAAGAGATTTTGCTGGTCGTTGACGCAGTATCCAACGAGAAGGCGGTACCCCGCGAGAAGATTTTCCAGGCTCTGGAAACCGCGCTGGCGACTGCGACCAAGAAGAAGTATGAAGGCGAGATTGAAGTTCGGGTCGAGATCGATCGCAAGACCGGTGACTACGACACTTATCGCCGCTGGGTCGTCATTGCGGATCAAGCCGCGATGGAAAACCCTTACGCTGAAATCACCCTGGAAGCGGCGCAGATTGATCAGCCGGAAATCCAGATCGGTGAGTATGTTGAAGACCAGATCGACTCTGTGACCTTCGACCGTATCACTACCCAGACCGCAAAGCAGGTTATCGTGCAGAAAGTGCGCGAAGCCGAGCGTTCACAAGTAGTTGATCAGTTTAAAGATAAAGAAGGCACCATCATTAGTGGTGTGGTCAAGAAGAGCAACCGCGACAACGTCATCCTGGATCTGGGCAGCAATGCTGAAGCCGTGATCTTCCGTGATGACATGCTGCCGCGTGAAACCTTCCGCCCGGGCGACCGTGTCCGTGGCCTGCTCTACGCAGTTCGTCCGGAAGCCCGTGGTTCCCAGCTATTTGTCAGCCGTTCCAGCCCGGACTTCCTGAAAGAGCTGTTCCGTATCGAAGTACCGGAAATCGGTGAAGAGATGATCGAAATCATGGGCGCCGCCCGTGATCCGGGTTCCCGCGCCAAGATCGCGGTGAAGACCAACGATCGTCGTATCGACCCGATCGGTGCCTGTATCGGTATGCGTGGTGCCCGTGTGCAAGCTGTCTCCGCCGAGCTGAGCGGTGAGCGTGCCGACATCGTGCTGTACGATGACAATCCGGCCCAGTATGTGATCAATGCCATGGCACCTGCCGATGTGGCTTCCATCATCGTTGATGAAGACAACCACACCATGGATATCGCCGTGGAAGCTGCCAACCTGGCGCAAGCCATCGGTCGCAATGGTCAGAACGTGCGTCTGGCCTCCCAGCTGACCGGTTGGGAGCTGAACGTGATGACCGTTGAGGACATGCGTGCCAAGCATCAGGCCGAAAACGACCGCATCATGAACCTGTTCACCAGCACCCTGGACATCGACGACGATTTCGCCGGTCTGCTGATGGAAGAGGGCTTCTCTACCCTGGAAGAGATCGCCTTTGTACCGGTCAACGAGCTGCTGGCTATCGACGGTCTGGATGAAGACATGGTCGAAGAGCTGCGCAAGCGCGCCAAAGATGCCCTGACTACCAAGGCACTGGCCAAAGAAGAGTCTTTCGATGGCGTCGAGCCGTCCGAAGAGCTGCTCAATCTGAACGGTCTGAGCCGCGAACTGGCTTACGCTCTGGCGGGCCGTGGCGTGGGCACCCTGGAAGATTTGGCTGAGCAAGGTATCGATGACCTTGCTGATATTGAAGGGCTGACTGCCGAGAAGGCAGGTGAGCTCATTATGGCTGCTCGCAATATCTGTTGGTTCGGAGAAGAGCAGTCCGAGTAAGATCAAACGGAGGAAAATGAATGGCAGAAGTATCAGTCAAACAACTTGCCACTGACATCGACACACCGGTTGATCGTCTTCTCCAGCAGTTTGTCGATGCCGGTATCAGCAAGAGCAAGGCCGACGACATGGTTAGCGAGTCTGAGAAACAGGCTCTGCTGGCACACCTGAAGAAACAGCATGGAGGTGACGAGGTCGCCGCTCCTGCCCGCATGACCTTGCAGCGCAAGACCAAGAGCACCATCAGTGTTCAGGGGACTGGCGGCAAGAACAAGGAAGTGCAGGTAGAAGTGCGCAAGTCTCGCACCTATGTAAGACGCTCGGCGCTGGAAGATGAACAGCGTCAGGCGGAAGCCGAGGAAACAGCGCGTTTGGAAGCAGAAGAAAAAGCTCGTCGCGAGGCCGAAGATAAGGCTCGCCTCGACGCTGAAGAGAAGGCTCGCCGTGAGGCTGAGCAAGCTCGTCGTGAAGCTGAGGAAAAGGCGCGGATCGAGGCACAATCAAAGGCTCGACAGGCTCCACAGCCCGCCAAAGCAGCCAGTAGCACAGCTCAGCAAGAGGCAGAAAAGATGGCCAAGCGCGAAGCAGAAGAACTGAAGCGCCAACAGGAACAAACAGCTTTGCAAAAAGCTGAAGAACTCGCCGCGAAGAAAGCCGAAGAGGCTCGTCTCATGGCGGAACAGAACTCGGCCCGTTGGGCTGAAGAAGAGGCCGCTCGCGCCAAAGAGAGCAGCGACTACCACCTGACCACCAACAAGCATGCGCAAGCCGCAGAAGACGAGTTGGATCGGAAGGAAGAGACCAGTCGTCGTACCGCTGCCGCAGCGGTCAAAGCCCCGAAAAAGGCAGGTCGTCGTGAAGATGACCGCGACTCTCGCAACCCGCGTGCCCGTAAAGGCAAGCGTGGCAAGGTCGCCATGCCGAACGCCATGAAGCACGGCTTCAACAAGCCGGCTGCCGTGGTGAACCGCGACGTCGTCATCGGCGAGACCATCACTGTGGCCGAGCTGGCCAACAAGATGGCCGTCAAGGGCGTTGAAGTCATCAAGGCGATGATGAAGATGGGTGCCATGGCCACCATCAACCAGGTGATCGACCAGGAGACCGCTCAGCTGGTCGCCGAGGAGATGGGTCACAAGGTTGTGCTGCGTCGTGAGAACGAGCTGGAAGAGGCGGTACTGTCCGATCGTGACGAGACCTCCGAAGCCAAGCCGCGCGCACCGGTTGTGACCATCATGGGTCACGTTGACCACGGTAAGACCTCGTTGCTCGACTACATTCGTAAAGCCAAGGTTGCTGCTGGCGAAGCCGGTGGTATTACCCAGCATATCGGTGCTTACCACGTCGAAACCGACAGTGGCATGATCACCTTCCTGGATACTCCGGGTCACGCGGCGTTTACCTCCATGCGTGCTCGTGGTGCCAAGGCGACCGATATCGTGGTACTGGTTGTTGCTGCCGATGACGGCGTCATGCCGCAAACCATCGAAGCGATCCAGCACGCCAAGGCAGCCGCTGTGCCGCTGGTTGTTGCGGTCAACAAGATCGACAAGCCGGAAGCGGATCCGGATCGCGTCAAGACCGAGCTGGCCCGTTACAACGTCATGTCCGAAGATTGGGGTGGAGACTGCCAGTTTGTGCACGTATCCGCCAAGTCTGGCGAAGGCATCGACGATCTGCTGGAAGCCATCCTGATCCAGTCTGAAGTGCTGGAACTGAAAGCGGTAGTCGATGGCATGGCCAACGGCGTCGTGATCGAATCCTTCCTGGATAAAGGTCGTGGTCCGGTTGCTACCGTACTGGTACAAGAAGGTACCCTGCGTCAGGGTGACATCGTGCTGTGTGGTCTCGAGTACGGCCGTGTTCGCGCCATGCGTGACGAACTGGGTCGCGAGATCAAGGAAGCGGGTCCGTCCCTGCCGGTGGAAATCCTCGGTCTGTCCGGTGTTCCCTCTGCCGGTGACGAAGCCACCGTTGTCCGTGACGAGAAGAAAGCCCGTGAAGTGGCGCTCTACCGTCAGGGCAAGTTCCGCGAAGTCAAGCTGGCTCGCCAGCAGAAGGCCAAGCTGGAAAACATGTTCGCCAACATGACCGAGGGCGAAGTGTCCGAAGTGAACGTGGTGATCAAGGCCGACGTACAGGGTTCTGTGGAAGCGATCTGCGATGCGCTGGTCAAACTCTCCACCGACGAAGTGAAGGTGAAGATCGTGGGTTCCGGCGTAGGTGGTATCACCGAAACCGACGCGACCCTGGCAGCAGCTTCCAGCGCCATCCTGGTGGGTTTCAACGTCCGTGCCGACGCTTCTGCGCGCAAGGTCATCGAATCCGAGAGCCTGGATATGCGTTACTACTCCGTCATCTATGACCTGATCGACGAAGTGAAGCAGGCCATGAGCGGCAAGCTGGCTCCTGAGTATCGTCAGGAGATCATCGGTCTGGCTGAAGTGCGTAGCGTCTTCAAGTCTCCGAAGTTCGGCGCCGTTGCTGGCTGTATGGTCACCGAAGGTGTGGTCAAGCGTTCCAACCGTATCCGCGTTCTGCGTGACAACGTGGTTATCTATGAAGGCGAGCTGGAATCCCTGCGCCGCTTCAAGGATGACGTCAACGAAGTTCGCAACGGCTACGAGTGTGGTATCGCGGTCAAGAACTACAACGACGTGCGCGAAGGCGACCAGATCGAAGTTTACGAGACTGTTGAAATTCAACGGACTCTGTAAGCCAAGAGTCAGACAAAATAGGGGGCCGCGGCCCCCTTTTATCGCAGGATAGAATATGGCCAGAGAATTCAGCCGGACCCGTCGGGTCGGACAGCAGATCCAGCGTGAAATCGCGCTGATCCTGCAGCGCGAGGTGAAAGACCCGCGTATCGGCATGGTGACCGTTTCCGATGTGGAAGTGTCCCGTGACCTCAACTATGCCAAGATTTACGTCACCTTCTTGCAGCTGGAAAATGATGCCGAGCGCATCAAGGAAGGCTTGCTGGGTCTGACCGAAGCAGCCGGATATATCCGTAGCCTGCTGGGCAGCGCCATGCGTCTGCGCGTGGTGCCCGAGCTGCGTTTCTACTACGACCAGACCCTGGTCGAGGGGATGCGTCTCTCCAACCTGGTGACCAACACTGTGCGTGAAGACAAGCGTCGCATGGCCGAATCCGGCCGTGACGAAGAAGCTGAATCCGCACCGGATGACACGACTGAGGATAAAGCCTGAGATGACCCGAAGACGTCGTTTCAAGGGCCGTGATGTGCACGGCATTCTGCTGCTGGACAAGCCGACCGGCCTGACCTCCAACGATGTGTTGCAGAAGGTCAAGCGCATCTACAACGCCGCCAAGGCCGGTCACACCGGCGCCCTGGACCCGCTGGCGACCGGTATGCTGCCGATCTGCCTCGGTGAGGCCACCAAGTTCTCCCAGTATCTGCTGGAAGCGGACAAGCGCTATGAGGTGACCGCCAAGCTGGGCGAGCGCACCAACACCAGCGACTCCGATGGCGAGGTGGTTTCCACCCGTCCGGTGAACGTGGCAGTCGGTACCCTGATCGAGGCGCTGGACCAGTTCCGCGGTCCGATCATGCAGGTGCCGTCCATGTACTCGGCGCTCAAGCACAACGGTCGTCCGCTCTACGAATATGCCCGCGAAGGTATCGAGATCGAGCGCGAAGCCCGCCCCATCACCGTCTTCGAGCTCAAACTGCTGAGCTTTGAAGGTGATGAAGTGCGCCTCGAAGTGCACTGCAGCAAGGGCACCTACATCCGCTCTCTGGTGGATGATCTGGGCGAAGTGCTGGGTTGTGGTGCTCACGTCTCCCAACTGCGTCGTACCCAAGTTGCCAGCTATCCGTATGATCGGATGCTGACGCCTGAGCAGCTTGAGTGCATCTTCGAGCAGGCCAAGGCCGAGAGCATCCCGCCGCGTGAGCAGCTGGATCCGCTGTTGCTGCCGATGGACACCGCCGTGGCTTCCCTGCCCGAGGTGAACATGCTGGCCGTTGTGGCTGCCTATGTGAATCAGGGCCAGGCCGTGCAGGTGGCCGGTGCGCCGCAAAGCGGTCAGGTTCGCATGACGGTCGGCCCGGAGCGCGAGTTCATCGGGGTTGGCGAGATTGATGATGATGGCCGCGTCGCGCCCAAGCGACTGGTGCGTTATCACGACGATAACAACGAGGAGTGATCCTCCTCGGGCGGTATCGGCCTCACGTTGCCTGCGCGCGTCTTTATCGTTGCGAAAAGGGGCGGGGACGATTATGATACCGCCCTCATTTCACGGCTGAATTAGAGATTGGCTGTGAACCTTTAAACACTCTACCGGAGTAATACCATGTCTCTAAATGCTGAGATCAAAGCTTCCATCGTTGCTGACAACGCTCGTTGCGCCAACGACACTGGCTCCCCCGAAGTGCAAGTTGCCCTGCTGACTGCCCAGATCAACCATCTGCAAGGTCACTTCAAAGAGCACTCCAAGGACCACCACGGTCGTCGCGGTCTGCTGCGCATGGTTTCCCAGCGTCGTAAGCTGCTGGACTACCTGAAGCGTAAAGACGTTCAGCGTTACGCTGCTCTGATCGCCAAGCTGGGTCTGCGTCGTTAATCGACCATCAGATTTCGCGAAAAAGGGGAACCATCAGGTTCCCCTTTTTTTATTGCTCTTCAAGCCGTTGCCTGCCTCACAGAATTCGCGTCGCCGCTTACCTTTTGCATCGAATCAAGTATACTTGTGCGCGAATTTAAAGAGCCAAATTGTAAAAAGGAAATTCACGTGAATCCTATTGTAAAGTCATTCCAGTACGGTCAACACACCGTCACTCTGGAAACCGGTGTGATGGCCCGTCAAGCCACTGCGGCCGTAATGGTCAGCATGGACGATACCTGCGTATTTGTGACCGTAGTTGGCAAGAAAGAGGCCGATCACGGCCGAGATTTCTTCCCGCTGACCGTCAACTATCAGGAGCGTACCTATGCTGCTGGTCGTATCCCGGGTGGTTTCTTCCGTCGTGAAGGCCGTCCGAGCGAAGGCGAGACCCTTATCTCCCGTCTGATCGACCGTCCTATTCGCCCGCTGTTCCCGGAAGGCTTCCTCAATGAGGTTCAGGTCGTTGCGACCGTTATGTCCGTGAATCCGGCCGTATCCCCTGACATCGTTGCCATGATCGGTGCCTCTGCTGCACTGGCCATCTCCGGTATCCCGTTTGGCGGCCCGATTGCGGCGGCCCGCGTGGGTTACATGAACGGTCAGTATGTGCTGAACCCGACCACCACCGAACTGCCGCAGAGCGATCTGGATCTGGTGGTTGCCGGTACTGCCAACGCGGTACTGATGGTTGAGTCCGAAGCGGCCATCCTCTCCGAAGAGGTGATGCTGGGCGCCGTGGTATTTGGTCACGACCAGATGCAGACCGTGATCAACGCGATCAACGAGTTTGCCGCTGCCGTTGGCACCAAGCCGTGGGACTGGACTCCGCCTGCCGTCAACGAAGCGCTGAAAGCCAAGGTTGCCGAGCTGGCGACCGCCGAGCTGGGTGAAGCCTACCGCATCACCGAGAAGGCTGTTCGTTATGAAACCATCGCTGCCATCAAGGGCCGTGTGGTTGAGCAAGTTATTGCGTCCGGCGTGGAAGAAGATGCCAAGAAGATCGGCGAAGAGTTCCACAGCCTGGAAAGCCGCATCGTTCGTGGTCGCGTAGTTCGTGGCGAGCCGCGCATCGATGGTCGCGATCCGGAAATGATCCGCGCCCTGAGCGTAGGTACCGGCATTCTGCCCCGTGCTCACGGTTCCGCCCTGTTCACCCGTGGTGAAACTCAGGCCATCGTGGTTGCCACTCTGGGTACCGAGCGTGACGCCCAGAACATCGACGAGCTGACCGGCAACCGAGCCGATCGCTTCATGCTGCACTACAACTTCCCGCCATACTGCGTCGGTGAGACCGGCATGATGGGTAGCCCGAAGCGTCGTGAAATCGGTCACGGCCGTCTTGCCAAGCGCGGCGTTGCTGCCGTGATGCCGAGCGCCGCCGAGTTCCCGTACGTGGTGCGCGTGGTGTCTGAAATCACCGAATCCAACGGTTCCTCCTCCATGGCCTCTGTCTGTGGTTCCTCCCTGGCGCTGATGGATGCCGGTGTGCCGATCAAGGCCTCCGTTGCCGGTATCGCCATGGGTCTGGTGAAGGAAGAAGAAGGTTTCGTCGTGCTGTCCGACATCCTGGGTGACGAAGATCACCTGGGTGACATGGACTTCAAAGTGGCCGGTACTACCGAAGGTATCACCGCGCTGCAGATGGACATCAAGATCGAAGGCATCACCAAAGAGATCATGGAGATTGCGCTGAAGCAAGCTCGTGGCGCTCGTCTGCACATCCTGAAAGTGATGGACGAAGCTATCCAGGCTCCGCGTGCCCAGATCTCCGATTTCGCACCGCGTATCCACACCATCAAGATCAATCCCGAGAAGATCAAGGATGTGATTGGTAAGGGTGGTTCCGTGATCCGTGCGCTGACCGAAGAGACTGGCACCAACATCGAGCTGGATGATGACGGTACTGTACGTATCTCCGCCGTGGCCAACGAAGCCGCCATGGAAGCGATCCGTCGCATCGAGGCCATCACCGCCGAGATCGAAGTGAACCGCATCTATGAAGGTAAAGTTGTCCGTCTGGCCGATTTCGGTGCATTCGTCAACATCCTGCCGGGCAAAGATGGTCTGGTACACATCTCCCAGATCACCGACGCTCGCGTACAGAACGTGGCTGACCACCTGACCATCGGTGACGTGGTCAAGGTGAAGGTACTGGAAGTGGACCGTCAGGGCCGCGTACGTCTCTCCATCAAGGAAGCGAACGCCCCGACCGAAGCGGCAGCACCTGCTGAGGCTGCTCCGGCCGCTGAAGAAGCGCCTGCTGCAGAGTAATCTGCTCGCCTGATACCGGACCTGTGCCGGTTGATGTAAAAAGTCCGGCTCCCCTTGGGGAGCCGGACTTTTTTATGGTCAACACGCGCGATAAGGGATTACCTGCCGAGGATGGCGTATTGCATCTCTTGCAAGGGAAGCACATGGCGAGCAGCCCCCAGCTTGATTGCCTCCTTGGGCATGCCGAACACCACGCAGGATGCCTCATCCTGGGCATAGGTATTGGCACCAGCCTCCAGCATCTCGCGCAATCCCCGTGCGCCATCATCCCCCATGCCGGTCATGATGATGCCGGTGGCATTCTTGCCGGCATATTTGGCGACAGAGCGAAACAGCACATCCACCGAGGGACGATGGCGGTTGATGAGCGGCCCGTCGACCACCTCGACGTGATAGTAGGCCCCGCTGCGCTTGAGCAGCATATGTTTGCCGCCAGGGGCAATCAGCGCCAGCCCGGGGATCACTCTGTCATTGTTTCTCGCCTCCCGCACTTCTATCTGGCAGACCCCGTTCAACCGCTCGGCAAACATGGCGGTAAATTTCTCCGGCATGTGCTGCACGATGACAATGCCGGGGCTGACCCGGGGCAGGGCCGTCAGTACTGCCTCAAGGGCCTGGGTGCCACCGGTCGAGGTACCGATGGCGATGAGCCGCTCGGTGGTTTGTGCCATGGCGTGCTGATTGGGGGCCAGCATGGCATCGGCGTTCAGCTTGGCGCTGACCGGCACAGAGGAGGGCTTGCCCACGCGCTTGAGGTTAGCTTGGGCCGCAGCACGCACCGCCATGGCCAGATCGTGAGCTGATTCTTGCAGAAAGCTTTTTATCCCTATGGTCGGCTTGGTGATGATGTCCACCGCGCCGGCAGCCATCGCCTGCAAGGTGGTCTCGGCACCCTTCTCGGTGAGGGAGGAGCAGATCACCACTGGCGTCGGGTGCTCCGCCATGATCTTGCTGAGAAAGGTGATGCCGTCCATACGAGGCATCTCCACATCGAGCACGATGACGTCAGGCCACTCTTTCTTCAGTTTTTCCTGCGCAAACAGGGGATCCGATGCCGTGGCGATCACCCGGATATCGGGCTCCTGCTCCAGCACCGCTTGCAATACCTGTCTGACCACGGCGGAATCATCCACCAGCATGACCCGGATCTGCTTCATTCTCGCGACTCCCGTTGATGTGGCAGACGATGATGGCGGAGCCAGACACTACCGTTGCTGAGTTCAAAAATCAGGCTTCGGTGGCCGCTATGGCCAAGATGGTGGGCTTTGATATCAAGGCCAAGGTGTCGGGTCAGCTGCCAGGCTGCCTCAATATTTCTGGTGGCCACATTGTTATCGCGTTTGGCGTAGTGTGGCTGGTCGAACATATTGCCGCCTCCGAACAATTTGATCTCGTATTCGTCGAGAGGGGGCGGATATTGCGCAACAGCTTGTAATAGCAAGGTGATGGCTTCATCGGCATAGCGGCCATCCAGCAGGGTGGTTGGCCGCCCCCGGGTTGGCAGCATGTAGTGGCACATACCGCCCATCTTTTGTTCCGGATGCCACAGGGTGATGGCAATGCAGGAGCCCAGCACGGTTTTGAGGACAACATCCTCCTTGCCAAAGAAGAGTTCACCGGGTTGCAGAATCACCTCCCGTGCCATGATTTATCTCTTCTGGTAAATGGAGGGAGATACCAGCTGCAGTCCGTGATGCAAGCCATGCAAACTCTCGGCATGGCTGACCAGCAGATAGCCACCGGGTTTGAGTTTGGGCACCAGCCGCTGCAACACTTGCCCCTTGGTCTCCTTGTTGAAGTAGATCATCACGTTTCTGATAAAGATGACGTCAAACAAGCCGATGTCCGGCAGATCCTGATTGAGGTTGATCTGCATGAACTGCACCTTGTCCCGCAACTTGCGATCGATGATGAAGATCCCCTCCTGCAGGCCAACGCCCTTGAGGCAGTATTTCATTAAAAAGGGCAGGGGAATGTTGTGCGCCCGCTCGATGGGGTAACGGCCGCTCGTCGCCTGTTCCAGCACCCGGGACGAGATATCGGAGGCCAGGATCTCCCAGTTGAGGGTGCCGCGTTTCTCCGCGAGGGTCATGGCCAGGCTGTAGGGCTCCTCGCCGGATGAACTGGCTGCGCTCCAGATCCGCAAGGTGCGTTCACTCGGGAAGCGTGCAAGCACCTCCCGGGTCAGAAACTCGAAGTGTTTTGGCTCTCTGAAAAAGTAGGTTTCGTTAGTGGTGAGCAGATCGAGCGCCAGCTGCAGTTCGCTGCTGCGATCGTTCATGATGAGCTGGAAGTAGTCGTCATAGCTGTCCAGCTCATAGTGGCACAGGCGTTTTGCCAAGCGGCTGGCAACCAGCGCCTTCTTGGCTGGAGACAGCTCTATCCCCGCCGTTTGATGAAGCCAGCGTTGGAAACGGGAGAACTCATCATCACGCAGCTGGGTTTGATACAAAACCCTGTCCCTCTACCTGTGTTGTCGGATGCGGGAGAGGCAATGCCTCTCCCGTGACTAGAACCGGACAAAATCGCCGTCGTTGATGGGGCGTTGTGTGGTGGCGGCCCGCTCCCGACTGTTGGCATTGTTCTCGTTCATGAAGCGCCCTCGGGTAGTGGGGTGAAGGTGCGAGGTGGCTTTGCCTTCTTTGGTGTGGGCCTCCAGGGTAAAGAACTCCATGGCCAGCTGCAGTTGTTCGGCCTGGCTGCTCATCTCTTCCGCTGTGGCAGCCAGCTCTTCGCTGCAAGAGGCATTTTGCTGGGTAACCTGACTCAACTGATTCATGGCCAGGTTGATCTGGCTGACGCCGGTGGACTGTTCATTGGAGGCGGCGCTGATCTCCTGCACCAGGTCCGAGGTCTTGTTGATGGAGGGCACCATCTGATCGAGCAGACGACCGGCTTTTTCCGCCATCTCGACGCTGCTTGACGCCAGTTCGCCAATCTCCTGTGCTGCAACCTGGCTGCGTTCGGCCAGTTTGCGCACCTCCGCCGCCACTACGGCAAAGCCCTTGCCGTGATCGCCGGCGCGCGCCGCTTCGATGGCGGCGTTGAGCGCCAGCAGATTGGTCTGGTAGGCAATATCGTCGATGATGCCAATCCGTCTGGCGATCTGTTTCATGGCATCGACGGTCAGTTTGACCGCTTCACCTCCCTCAACGGCTTCTTTGGCTGCCTTGCTGGCCATGCCATCGGTGACCTGAGCATTATCGGTATTCTGGTTGATGCTGGCGCTCATCTGCTCGATGGAGGCGCTGGTCTCTTCCATGCTGGAGGCCTGTTCACTGCTGGATTGGCTGATCGACTGGGCAGTCGCGCTGACTTGCTCGGCGGCACTGGAGAGATTGTCAGAGGCGCCACGCACTTCGGTGACAATCTTGGTCAGCGAGGCGATAGTGGTGTTTAGCGAATCTTTGGTGGTGCCAAAAATACCGGGATAATCAGCCTCTATCTGTTGGGTCAGATCCCCTTTCGCCAGACACTGTACGACCCGGATAACATCGTTGAGGGTACTGTCGATCACTTCGGCAATCTGGTTTATCCCTTCCCCCATTGCCTGAAAGAAGCCGCTTTTACCCGTCAGCTCCATCCGGCGGTGCAGCTCGCCATTGATCACGGCCTGCACGATGTCGGACATCTCTTTCTCTATCATCACCTCCTTGGTACGGTCTGCCCACTCGACCACGGAGCCTAGTCGCTCGCCGCTATCGTTGAAGACCGGATTGGCAATCAGGGAGAAGGTGCGTCCCCCCAGCTGGATCTGGGTGCGGTAGGTGCTGTTGAGTTTGGCCAGCATGGCGCGCTGATGGCCGGGATTTTTATGAAAGCTGTCGATATTGGCGCCCATCAGCTGATTGGCATTGAAGCTGTAGAGCTCTTTCTTGATGTCGCTTTCAGCCTGATTGAGCATGCCGGTCACCGCCTCGTTCATATAGATAATGTCGAGGTCGGTATCGGCGATCATCACGTTGGTGCTGGCGCAGTCGAGCGCCTTGCGAACCAGCCGGTTTTCATGAAGCAGCATCTGGCTATTCCTGATCTCGTTCCGGCTTTGCTCCAGCTTGCAGCTCAACAGGGCAATCACGTCGTTGACCGCGATGGCCACTTCACGCAGCGGGCTATCCAGTCCGGAAAGTTCGATTGCAGCCGGAGCCTGATCGTCTTCAATGGTGCTCTGTACTTGCCCGATAGCATTGAGTAGTTGGGCCTGCTGTCTTGCTTCGGCCGCGCTGTTTCCGAAGAGTTTGCCAAAGAGTGAGTGGGTCATGAGCGTTTCCTTATGCTGCATGTCGTGGTGTATATGGGCCTGTTCAGGAGGGTTGCAGGTTGCTTTGTGGCAACCTTGCCTGTGGCTGGGCCAGTTCACTGAGTTGAGCCATCTCATCGAGTGACAACACTTTTTCGGTATCGATGAGGATGACGAATTTGCCGTTGACCTTACCCATGCCGCTGATAAAGTCGGCCCGGATGCGGGCACCAAAACTGGGCGGGGGCTCGATATCTGCTTGCGGGATACCCAGCACTTCCGATACGGAATCCACCACGACGCCAATATCCTGACCCACTGGTTCATCGCCCTGTGGGGCCATCCCCTCAATGATGACGATGCAACTGCGGCGAGTGATGAGCGAAGGGGCATTGCCAAAGCGGGCGTTCAAGTCGACGACCGACACGACCGCTCCTCTGAGATTGATTACGCCGCGAATAAAACCGGGCATCATCGGGATCGGAGTGATATTGCCGTATTCGATGATCTCTTTGACTCCCAGAATATTGATGGCGAACATCTCGTTATTGATCAGAAATGTCAGATACTGGGCATCGCCACTGCTCTCGTCAGCGGCCGCTGATGGCACCGTGATGTCGGTGGATGTATGCATGGTCGCCTCCGGTTAGAAACGGACAAAATCCGCTTCATCAATGGCATGGGATGATGGTTGATTGGGCTGGCTGGCCCGTTGTGGCGGTGCGATGAAACTGCCTCTGGGAGGCACGCCCTTGTGGTTGGCCTCATGAACTCTGGCATTAACCTGGGGGCGCTTTTCCAGTGCAAAAAAGGCCATGGTTTGTTGCAGTTCACTGGCTTGCGAGCTCATCTCTTCCGCCGTGGCAGCGAGCTCCTCGCTACTGGCTGCGTTTTGCTGCGTGACCTGATTGAGCTGGCTCATGGCCAGGCTGATCTGGTTGGCCGCGCTGGCCTGTTCCCCGGAAGCAGCATTGATCTCTTGTACCAGATCAGAGGTTTTGCGAATGGAGGGGACGATCTTCTCCAGCAGACTGCCGGCCCGCTCTGCCTTGCTGACGCTGTCGGAGGAGAGCTCGCCAATCTCTTGCGCCGCGATCTGGCTGCGTTCCGCCAGTTTCCTCACCTCGGCGGCAACTACCGCGAAGCCTTTGCCATGTTCTCCGGCGCGAGCCGCCTCGATGGCCGCATTGAGGGCCAGCAGGTTGGTTTGATAGGCGATGTCATCGATGATGCTGACTTTTCTGGCGATTTGCTGCATGGCCGTCACCGTCTGTTGTACGGATTGACCCCCTTCGGTGGCCTCCAGCACCGAGTTACTGGCCATGCTGTCGGTGATCCTGGCGTTCTCGGTGTTCTGGTTGATGCTGGCGCTCATCTGTTCGATAGAGGCGCTGGTCTCCTCCACACTGGCCGCCTGCTCGCTGGTGGCCTGACTCAATGCCTGCGCCGTATTGCTCACCTGATTGGAGGCATTGGTCAGGTTGTCGGCGGCGTTGCGGACCTCTTCGATGATATTGGTTAGCGCAGTGATGGTCTGGTTGAGGCCGTCTTTGGTCTGGCCAAAAATACCGGGGTAGGGTTCATCGATCCGTTGAGTCAGATCCCCTTTGGAGAGCGCGGTGGCGATGCGCATTACATCTTCCAGGCTGGTATCTGTGACATGGGAGAGGCGATTCAGCAGCTCGGATACCCGCTTGATATAGCCCTGGCGATCCTCCAGTGCAATCTTGTGGCTGAAGTCTCCCTGCTCGACGGCGGCGGTGACCAAGGTCTCGATATCCGTGATCAAGGCCCCCAGCTTCTTGACCATGTTGTCCATCGCCATCAAGAGCTGACCCGCTTCATCGTTGGACTCTATCTTGATCGATACATCCAGATTGCCATCGGCCAGACTATTGGCCACACGCAGGGCCTGCTCAATGGGAGTAATGATGCTTTTAATCAGCAGGGTGCCAAACCAGGCGGCGAGCACGATGCCGACCGCGATAACCACCGCCATGGTTATCAGCATCACGTCATACCAGGATTGTGCAGCGGTATATTCCGACTTGGCCACATTGAGCTGCAGGTTGACCAGCTCGGTGATCTTGTTGCCTATCGGGTCGATGGAGCCATAGAGGGTGCCGTCAAAATTGTTCAGCATGCCGGCAATCATGCCGTGCTGGGTGGCGAGGAATTTCTCCAGCTTGCCAATATCGGAATCTGCCGCGTTGAACAGGGTGCTCGCCTCGGCTGACAAGCGCTGCTCCTCCGGGGTGAGAGTGGTGGATTGGTAGTGCTGCCACTCGCTCTTGATGGTCTGCTGGGCCTGTTTTATCTGATTCAACGCCTCTTCTGCCGGGATCAGCCCCGCATTAGCCTTGTTGAGATTGTCGATGATCGAGACGGCATAGCTGTCGGAGATGGTCTTCAGCTGCTTGAGGGGAACCACCCTGTCGTTGTACACGCGCTGTAGCCCGGTATTGCTGCTCTGCATGTTGTATAACCCGAGGCCGCCAACGGCCAGCAGCAGCAGGCAAAGCATGCAGAGCAGCACGATGAGGCGCAATTTGATGGTGGAGTTTTTAAACATGATGGCCCCCTCAGTTGAGGCTGGATTGAGGTTGGTTGCGCGACACCGTCAAGTTGTTGAGCTGACAGGATTCCAGGGTGATCGCGTGCTGGATGAGCGAGGGAATGTCGAGGATCAGGGCGACCTCACCTCCCCCCAGAATGGTTGAGCCACTGATGCCCTGCAGGCGCTGGAACAATTTCCCCAACGGTTTGATGACGGTCTGGAATTCTCCCAGCAGTTCATCCACCACCAGTCCGGATTTTTTGCCTGCATGGCTGACCACGACAATGTTCTCACGCCGCCCCTTGCTGCCATTGGTATCGAAGTAGTGTTGCAGGCGGATAAAGGGCAGCACCTCACCACGCAAATTGATGTAATTGCGCCCCTGGGTGTCGGCCAGTGAACTCTGGGTCAATTCAACGCACTCGATCACCATATCGAGTGGAATGACGTAATGGGTGTCGCAGACTCGCACCAGGAAGCCGTCGATGATGGCGAGGGTCAGCGGCAGGCGGATCTGCACACGGGTTCCTTTTCCCGGGATGCTGTCGAGATCGACCGTACCACGCAGGGCAGTTATGTTGCGTTTGACGACATCCATGCCCACCCCGCGACCGGAGAGGTTGGTGATCGACTCTGCGGTGGAGAACCCCGGCTCGAAGATCAGGTTGTATATCTCCTGATCCGTCAGCGTGGTGGTTGCGCTGATCAGACCGCGTTCGATGGCTTTTTGCTGGATCCTGGCTTTGTTGAGACCGGCGCCGTCATCCCGAATTTCGATGACGATACTGTTGGAGTCGTGATAGGCGTTGAGATTCAGGGTGCCGCGGGGGGATTTGCCTGCCAGCAGCCGTTGTTCTGCCGATTCGATGCCGTGATCCATCGAGTTTCTGACCAGATGCATCAGCGGATCGCCGATCTTCTCTACTACCGACTTGTCCAATTCGGTCTCGGCTCCGGAGATCACCAGAGTGATATCCTTGTTCAGCTCCTGGCTGACATCGCGCACTACCCGCTGGAAGCGGTTGAAGGTATCGCCGATAGGCACCATTCGCAGGCGCAGCGCGCTGTCACGGATCTCTTCCACCAGCATGGCAATGACCGAGGTGGCTTCCTGTAGCTGGCTTTCTCGGGTGCGCTGGGCCAGCAGATTGGCTCCTGAACTGGCGACCACCAACTCCCCGACCAGATTGATCAGATCGTCCAGCTTGTCGGCATGTACCCTGACGTAACGACCCTCTTTACTCTTGCTCTCCTTGGTCTGGTTTTGTTTTTTCAGGGCGGCATCGACTACGGCTTCATTGACGGCACCCTGCGCAATCAGGATTTCTCCGAGCTTGGGCGCTTGCTCAGCCGGGGTTGCTTGCTGTGCCTGAAGACCGTTTGCTAACTCCTCTGCGGTCAGTGCGCCGGTGTTGACCAGCAACTGACCCAGCATGGCGTTGTCTTCCGGCAGCGACTCGATCAGGTTGATGAACTCGGCGATCTTGCTGTGGGGCGGCAAAATGGTGATCTGGCAGTCATCTCTGACAAATTCAAAGACATCGCTGATGGCCGTCTTGTCTGCCTGCGAGTCGAAGTCTATCTCGTAGCCGAGGTAGCAATTCTCAGGATCGAACTGCTCCCAATCTGGTAGTCCTTGATGGATGGTCTCCACCGAGCAGAGGGTTCCGAGTGTGCCGAGATAGCGCAGAAATGCGGCGGGATCCATGCCATTGCGCAGCACATCGGGACCAAAACGCAGGGAGATATGCCACAAGGAGGCGGAGCTGGTAATCCCTCCCTCTTTTTCGATTTTTGGTTCCGGCGTATGCACCGTATCTGGCAGCGTGGTATGGGGGACGCACTGATGACGGGTGAGGGTGAGCCTCAGCCGTTCATCCTGGCTGGCATCGCCATCGCTTAACGTGCTGCCCTGTTCCGCAACGACACTGATGAGCGTCTGGATGTGGTCACAGCTCTCCAGCAGATCCTTGATCAGAGGGGAGGTGACGGTGAGCTGCTGATTGCGGATCTGGTCGAGCAGATCCTCGATGATATGGGTAAACCCGACGATGGGCTGCAGACCAAACAGGCCAGCAGACCCTTTGATGGTGTGAGCTGCACGGAAGATAGCGCCAATCAGCTCGCTATTGTCAGGGTCAGCCTCCAGTGAGAGCAGCGCTGACTCCATCTCTTCGAGCAACTCGCGTGCCTCGGCGATATAGGTTTGTAAAGCCTGATCAAGATCGATGCTCACGGTGACTCCTTGTCATGCTGGCTCAGGGCCGTTCGCCATGGGTGATGAGGGTGGGGTCGCCAAAAAAGGCCGAGAGCTGGCATAGCTCCAGCAGTTCAAGCACAACATGGCTATGCCAGACCAGCGCCAGGGAGGTGCCTTGCTGCAGTGCGGTTTTCTTTGCCGCCAGCAGCAGTTGCAGCCCTGCGCTGTCTATCTCGGATACCGCCGCCAGATTCAGCTCCAGTTCGCGCCCCTGATGCAATAAGGGCGAAAGTGCCTCTTTCAGCTCGCTGACTGTATAGATGGTGATCTCGTCCGGCAGGGTCACCACCACCTTGTTGTCGAGCCGCTCGCTCTGTAGTTGCATGATGCACTCCGGATCACGGCATGATGAGCTTGGCGACAGCGGCCAGCATCTGCTCGGGCTGGAAGGGCTTCACCACCCAGGCTTTGGCTCCTGCAGCTTGTCCTTCCTGCTTCTTGCTGTCTTGCGATTCGGTGGTCAGCATGATGATGGGGGTGAATTTATAGCTGGCCAGCTTTTTGGCCTCTTTGACGAAGGTAATGCCATCCATGTTCGGCATGTTGACGTCACTGATGATCAGGTTGATCTTCTTGCCATCAAGTTTCTTGAGTGCATCCTTGCCATCGCTCGCCTCCATCACTTCATAACCGGCGCCCTTGAGGGTCATGCCTACGACTTGGCGAATGGTTGCCGAGTCATCCACGATCAGGATCGTTTTGCCCATATCTCTCTCCTAGAAAAATGTGATGTCGGCGCTGCTTGGTTGCGCTTTGGTAGAACGGGTGGTGCGACCATGGTGAATATTGCGCTGCTCGTCGGTGGCGTATGAGAGCTCCATCTCTGCCAGCCAGCGATTGGCATCGATCTGGATTGGTCCGGATGAATTGCTGTTTTGCTCGGAAGCAATCAGGTGGCTGGAGAGGCTCTCCATGTTTTGTCTGACGTGGCTGAGGATCTGGCTGACCCTGTCTTGAAATTGCAGCGAGACAATGACGCTGGAGATTTCGCGGTGGATATCGGTGCTCTCGTTTTGCAACAGGGAGGCGGATTCCGCCAGGCTGTCGGTGGCATGGCGGAAACGGGCCAGCACCTGTTCGATGGTCTGCTCCGAATTGAGCGCCGAGGCGTGATCCCGTGCGGCAGCATTTTCGGCAATCTGGAAGGCGCGACCGATAGCGGTATTGATGGTCTCGACTTTGTCGGTCATCTTCTGGGCGGTTTCGCTGGAGAGGCGGGAGAGGTTGCGCACTTCATCAGCGACCACAGCAAAGCCACGACCGGCTTCCCCTGCCCGGGCTGCTTCAATGGCGGCGTTGAGGGCCAACAGGTTGGTCTGGGAGGCGATCTTGGCCACATCCATGGCCATGGTGTTGAGCTCTATGGTGTAGGTGGTCAGGCTTTTTATCTCACCCAGCATGGCGTCCCGATTGGCTTGGGCGGAATGCAGGATGGCAACCACCTCATTGAGTTGCCGCTGGCTCTCGCTCAAGACTCCGGCCATGCCACGGGAATTGGCATCACCCAGTTCACCGGCTGCCAGATGGGAGGCATTGACCGCCTCTTCCAGCTTGTTGGCAAGCCCGCTGAAGCGCTGGGTCAGGTCAATCATCGCCGCTTCGGTTTGTTGACGAGAGTTTTCAATCTGTTGGGACCAGATGGGCAGCGCCTTCTCGCACACCTGTTCCAGCCCGACGATGGAGTGGGCGATGGCATTCGTGGCAGCGGGTTCTATCTGTTCGGTACGATTGCGGTGTATGTGCTGATGGAAGTGACTCGATGTCCAGAGGGCGGCGGCAATGGCAACCAGCACATTGAGCAGCAGGTAGAGAGGTGACAGCGCATCGGCGAGTTGCAGCAACAGACAGCTCAGCAGACCGAGCCCGATGCAGCAAATCCAGCAAACCGGTTCCCAAAGCGGTGTGTTCACGCCACTTTTGTGTTGTGCCATACGTAGCTTATCCCTGTGCAATTATTTGGTAAGAGGTAAAGGAGCGGGACTGCAACAGTCATGGTGCCCCTTGAAGCTCTTTTCTTTATTTATAGTTGGCACAATAAGGTTAGCGGAAAAAAATAAATTGGCTGCAAATCGGATTTGTTTGTATCAGCGATTGCCGTATCGAGAGGATTGCGAAGGATGAGCGGAGAGAGGTGGAGAGAAAAAGGAGAGCAGGAGCCTGATGATTCAGGCTCCTGATGAGGATCAGGCCTCGTTGGCGTGGGCCTTCTGGCACCCTTCGACGGCGTGGGCGATCAGCTCCAGCGCGCTCTTGTCGCACGGCGGCAGTTCGGCATCGCACGCCTTGATGGGGGTGACGCGATCGCCCCACTTGATGATGGCGGCACCCCAGGTCAGACCGGCACCGAAGGCGGCGGTCAGCAGATAGGAGTTCGGCTTGACGCGACCCTGCTCCAGCGCTTCGCACAGGGCGATGGGCACGGTGGCGGCGGAGGTGTTGCCGTAGTTTTCGATGTTGACCATTACCTTCTCCATCGGCGCGTTCATCCGCTTGGCGAGGGTTTCGATGATGCGGATGTTGGCCTGATGGGGGACGATCAGGTCGACCTGCTCCGGCGCAATGCCAGCCTGCGCTAATACAGTGCTGGTGGCTTCACCCATGCCGCGTACGGCGCGTTTGAAGATCTCCGGGCCTTCGAAGTTGAAGGTGAACAGGCCGTCGATATCGGCAAAACGCACCCGATCGGTACCGAAGTTCGGTACGTGCAGGATCTCCCGGGCTTCGCTGTCACAGCCGAGCTTGTTGGCAATCAGGCCACACTCCTGCTCGCTTGCCTCGATCACCACGGCACCGGCGCCATCGCCAAACAGTACGGCGGTATCGCGGCGTGCCCAGTCCAGCAGGTAGGTGAGGCGTTCGGCGCCAATCACCAGCACCTTCTTCATCATGCCGGTCTGCACCAGTGAGGTAGCGACGGAGAGGGAGTAGACAAAACCGGTGCAAGCGGCGTTGAGGTCAAACACGGCGGCGTTGACGGCCCCGAGCTTCTTCTGCACCGCAGAGGCGGCGCTTGGCAGCAGGTTGTCCGGGGTGGCGGTCGCCAGGATGATGCCATCGAGATCGCTCGCTTCCAGACCGGCACAAGCCAGCGCGCGGCGACCGGCCAAGGTTGCCAGATCCGAAGTGCTGACGTGGGAGATCCGGCGAGCCTTGATGCCGGTGCGCGGATAGATCCACTCGTCTGACGTATCCATGATGGTGCTGAGGTCATCGTTGGTCAGCACGGAGGGAGGCAGGCATTTGCCCCAGCCGGTGATATTGGCGTATTTCATCTTGTTACCGCTTCTCAAAGTGGATCGCCCGCGGGCGGAAAATCGTGCAATTATGCCGTACGAGACAACCACTGTCATCTTGTGGTCATGGTTATGTGCAGGGCGAGCGGCTGCGCCATCTGGCCGCAAAGGGCTGCAACGTGCTGAACATGGCAGGAAATTTTGCTTAAAACGCGGGGCTCGTCTGCCCTAAGATAGGCGTTTCGCCACCGATGAGGGTATCCCTTGCTCAGAGCCAATCTCAACTTGCTGCCGACCCTCAAGGTGCTGCTGGAGACCCGTAATATCAGCCGCGCCGCCGAGCTGCTGCACCTGAGTCAACCCTCCATCAGCAAGCAGCTTGCCCAGCTGCGTAGCGAGTTTGACGATGAGTTGCTGGTGCGGGAGGGGCAACGCTGGCTGCTGACGCCGCGTGCCGAACTGCTGGCTGCCCAGCTGGCGGATTCTCTCGGTGCGTTGGAGCGGCTCTACGAGGCGCCCGGGTTTGACCCGAGCCGCTGCGAGCGGGTATTTCGGCTCGCTTCTTCTGATTATGTTGCCCAACATATTCTGCCCGATATCTGCGCCGCGCTCGCCAACGAGGCGCCGTTGGCGGCGCTGGAGTACAGCCTGTGGGATAAGCGTCAGCTGCCGCAACTGTGGCAGTCCGAGCTCGATTTGGTCTCCACCATCACCGAGCAGGTACCGGATCAGATCCGTGGTCTGCATCAGGGGGAAGATCGGCTGGCGGTGCTGATGGGACGTCACCATCCGCTGGCAGGCAAGGCGCTGAGTCTCGATGACTATCTCGCCTGGCCTCACCTGCAGGTGAGCGGCGGTGGCGACAAGGACAGTCCGGTGGAGCAGGTGTTGGCGCCGCAGGGACTGAGTCGGCGCTGGTTTGCCAGAGTTCCCTTCTTTCAGGCGGCGGTGGAGGTGTTGCTGCGCACCGATTGCCTGATGACCACCCCGGCTCATATCGCCTGGCAGCTCTCCTGCGGCCATGAGCTCACCTTTGTCGATTTGCCGTTTGCTACCCGCGACCAGCAGTATCATCTGCTGTGGCATCAGCGCCACCATCAGGATCCGGCCCACCGCTGGTTTCGCGAGCTGGCCTACCCCTTCCTGCGGGATCACCTGCAACGCACAGTCGGCGAGAGTCGCAAGCTGCTCGAACTCGGTGATTAGCCCCAGTCAGTTGTGTGGTGCTATAGCCATCAGTTATGGGTTCTATTCATAACTTTCACTACTGGCATAATGGCTCAGCCCGTACCCTGAGTGCAGGTCATCATATCGAGCACAAAAGAGGAAAAGTATGGAATTGACGAGTTGGCTGGCACTGGCCGCAATCTGCGTGATGGGCGCCATCAGCCCGGGGCCGAGTCTGGCGCTGATCATCCGCAACACGGTGCAGGGCGGGCAGGGTCACGGCGTCGCCACCGCGCTCGGTCACGGCTTCGGGGTTGGTATCTATGCGCTGGTGACCGCACTTGGCCTCTCCATTCTGATCACCCAGACCCCGATCCTGTTTGATCTGATCCGCTACGGCGGCGCCGCATTTCTTGCCTGGCTCGGGGTGAAAGCCCTGCTTGCCAAACCTGCCAGTGGCGAAGCGAGTGAAGAGGTGCATCAGTTGCGTGGTCGGCAGGGGGCATTTGAAGGCTTTATGGTGGCCTTCCTTAATCCCCAGCTGGCGGTCTTCTTTATCGCCCTGTTCAGCCAGTTTGTGCGAGCCGATACCGGCTGGAGCGAAGGGGGCATCATGATGCTCACCGCGGGCGGGATCGACGCCGTCTGGTACGTGCTGGTGGCGCTGGTGCTCTCGCGTGGGCCCGTACTGGCGTGGCTCAAAGCCAAATCCTTTGTGATCGACAAGGTGAGCGGCCTGGTGCTGCTTGGGTTGGCCTTGAAGGTGGTGCTTTAGTCCTCTCGTGGGCGATCTGTTGCTGGCACTCAAAGCGGTTATCTAATCCTGCATTTTGCGGATACCTTAAGCGGGATCAAGGCACGCGGGCGGTGAATGGGCTAGAGTAGCGGCCATTTGCTGTCCGCCCTGATCCCGAGACCATGCACCAGAACAAGCACCCTTTAAGCCACAACAACCGGTTGGAGCTGCTGGCTCCGGCCAAGAACCTCGCCTACGGCATCGAAGCCATCAACCATGGTGCGGATGCCGTCTACATGGGTGGCCCCGCCTTTGGCGCCCGCAGTGCGGCGGGCAACTCCCTCGAAGATATCGAAGCGCTGGCGCGTCACGCCCACCGTTTCGGTGCCCAGGTCTTTGTCGCTTTCAACACCCTGCTGCACGATCACGAGCTGGAGCAGGCGCGTCGCCTGACCCACCAGATTTATGAAGCCGGGGCCGATGCGCTGATCGTGCAGGACATGGGGCTGCTGGCGCTGGACCTCCCTCCCATCGCGCTCCATGCCAGTACCCAAACCGACAACCGCACACCGGAGAAGGTGAAGTTTCTGCAGGATGTGGGCTTCTCTCAGGTGGTGCTGGCGCGCGAACTGTCGCTGGCGCAGATCCGCGAGATCAGTGCGGCGACCAATGTGCAGCTGGAGTTCTTTATCCACGGTGCGCTCTGCGTCTCCTACAGCGGCCAGTGCAATATCAGCCATGCCCGTACCGGGCGCAGCGCCAACCGCGGTGAATGTGCCCAGCTCTGCCGTCTGCCCTGCTCGCTGCAAAAGCCGGATGGTGAAGTGCTGGTGGCCGACAGCCACCTGCTGTCGCTCAAGGATATGGATCAGACCGACAACCTGGAGGCGCTGATCGAAGCGGGCATCCGCTCCTTCAAGATCGAAGGGCGTCTCAAGGGGCTCGACTACGTCAAGAACGTCACTGCCTGGTATCGCCAGAAGCTGGACGCCATTCTCGACAGCCGCTCCGATCTGGTGGCCGCTTCGGCAGGTCGTTGCAGTTACAGCTTCGAGCCGGATCCGAAAAAGAGCTTCAACCGTGGTGCAACCGATTATTTCCTCAATGGTCGTCAGCAGGGGATCGACTCCACCAAGAGCCCGAAATATGTGGGCGAGCCGCTGGGGCGAGTCACCAAGGTGACTCGTGACGGTATCGAGATCGACGGCAAGCAGGTCAGCCTCAACAACGGCGACGGTCTCGGCTTCTTCAAGCCGAACAACGAGCTGGTGGGGATGCGCCTCAACAAGGTCGAAGGTAAGCAGTTACTCCTGTCAGAACGCATGCCGGGGCTGAAGGTGGGGACCGAAATCTACCGTAACCACGATCAGGCGTTCAGCAAGATGTTGGAAAAGGCGAGCGCGGATCGCCGCATCCGGGTCGATATGGTGCTGGCAGAGTGCGATGAGGGCGTGAGCCTCACGCTTACCGATGAGCAGGGTATCAGCGCCGCGGTGACGCTTCCCTGTGACAAACAGCCTGCCGACAACCCGGAGCGGGCGTTGCAACAGGCGCGTGACCAGCTCGGCAAACTCGGCAATACCCTGTTTGTGGCGCGCAAGATTGAGTTGGTATTCACTCACCCGCTATTTATCGCGGCATCACAGCTCAACGGCTTGCGCCGGGATGGCATCGCCGCGCTGGAGGCGGCGCGGGTGGCCAGTTATCAGCGTCCCGAGCGACGCATCGCCCTGCGGGATATCAGTTATCCCCAGCACCGTCTCTCCTATCTTGGCAACGTACTGAACAGCGCCGCCGAGCAGTTCTTCCGCGAACACGGGGTGGAGCGTATTGCCCCCGCCTACGAGGCGAACAAGGAGGAGGGTGAAGTGGTGTTGATGATCACCAAGCACTGCATCCGTTACAGCCAGAACCTCTGCCCGAAAGAGGTGCCCGGTCTCAAGGCCGAGCCGCTGGAGCTCAAGATGGGTAAAGACACCTTCCGCCTGCGTTTTGACTGCAACCGCTGCGAAATGCAGGTCATGGGGAGTTTGAAGAGGTGATTGCCGAACTTCAGTTCTGTTAAATCAGAGCGGGTCAGGAAGAAATAAAAAGCCCCGGAGCATGACTCCGGGGCTTTTGTTTGTGGCATTAATGGTTGAACTGTTCGACCTCTTCCCTGCTCGGAATGGAGCTTTGCGCCCCCATGCGGCTGACCGAGATGGCACTGGCACGGTGGGCAAAGAGCACGGCATCGCGCAGGGATTTCCCTTCACTCAGCGCAACGGTTAATGCGCCATTGAAGGTATCGCCAGCAGCGGTGGTATCTTTGGCATCGACCCGGAAGCCCGCAATGATCTCCTTGATGCCATCGGCACTTTGCAGATACGCCCCCTTCTCACCCAGCGTGATGATCACATTCTTCACCCCTTTTTGCTGCAACAGGGTGGCGGCCTCTTCTGCGCTGGCGTGATCAGTCACCTTGATGCCAGTCAGGATCTCGGTTTCTGTCTCGTTGGGGGTGATAAGGTCGATATAGGGATAGACATCATCACTCAAGGGTTTGGCGGGGGCCGGGTTGATAATCACATAGGTATTGGCCTGGTGGGCCTCTTTGGCTGCCAGCTCAACTCCATCAATCGGTGTTTCCAGCTGCATCAGCAAGTAGTCTGCCTGGCGCAGGCTATCGAGTTGCTCGGTAACAAATGCTTTGGTCAGCATGGCATTGGCGTTGGGGGCAACACTGATGCAGTTGCAGCCCTGCTCATCGACCATGATAAGGGCCAAGCCGGTGGCCACATCGTCCAGTTGAACCATTTTGCTGGTATCCATACCGGATCGCTGATAATCCGCGATCAACTGGTTGGCAAAATCATCTTTACCCAGGCAGGAGATAAAACTGAGTTTACCGCCCATGTTGCTGACAGCTACTGCCTGGTTGGCGCCTTTGCCACCGCGAGCGCTGAAAAACTCATAGCCGATGATGGTCTCGCCTTTTTTTGGCAGATGGCTGGATTTGTTAACCAGATCCTGATTGGTACTACCCAGAACGACAATTTTATTATTCAACATGATAGTTATCCTGTATTAAATGCTATTCGCGGCGATGATCAGAGCAATGCCAAGAATATAGAAAGCAAACATAGCGTTGATGAGCTTGTTGGTTCCGGCTGGTGCGCTGGCAAATTCACGCCAGACAAAGACACCCCAAATAACGGCAATCATGGTGGCACCCTGACCGAGGCCATAGGAAATAGCGTAGCCAGCCGGGCCTGAGGCCAAAATGCTGAAGCTCATGCCAATACTCCAGATAATGCCACCGAGAATACCGACCGCATGCTCTTTGATGGTTCCTTTGAAGTAATCGCTACCATCAATGACCGGGCCAGAGATTGGCTTCTTCATCATGATGGTATTCCAGACAAAACTGGAGAGGAGCACACCAACGGCGAAGAAGACCAGTGCGGAATAAGGAGTGAGCAAACCGGCTGCTGGTGCAGAAAAATCAGCGGCCATAGAGGCTGCGACAAAGCGATAGAACCAGCCCATGACCACACCGGCAATGATGGCAGTGATCAAACCACGCATTTTTGCACTCTGCTGCTGCTTGAGACGGCCGTAAGCAATAGCAGTCAAGATAATCGCAACGGTGACACAGGCAACGCCGATAAAGAGCACATAAGGTTCGCCAACCGGTACGGCCAGATAATTGACGATAACGCCAAGTACCAGTGCAATCCCGACGCCAACCGGGAACGCAACAGCCATTCCCGCCAGCGCAATAGCGGCTACCAGCAAGATATTACCCAGGTTGAAAATGATGCCACCGAGGATGGCCAGGCCAAAGTTGTGCCAATCAGCTTGCTGTAAATCGGCTATAAAGTGGCGGCCTTCATCACCGGACGAGCCTAACGTGAACGCCAGCAGCAAGGTAAACAACAGGATGCCGATTGAATAGTCCCAATAATATAACTGGAAAGGCCATTTTTTTTCATCAACCAGCTTGGTGGTGTTGGCCCAAGAGCCCCAACATATCATGGTAATAATACACATGATAATCGCAATGGAGTACGAGTGGATGACTAACATAAATACCTCTGTCAGTAATAGTGTAAATAGATTGGCAGTTAATTTGTTTGCAGTGTGTTGTTACAAATTATTTGTGGATAACCTTGCTTCAACCAGAGATGTGTCTGGCATATTTGATGCACCACGACGTTCGACTTTCAATGATGCGAATGCATTGGCAAATATCAGTGAATCTTCAATCGATTTACCATTGGCAATAGAAGCAGCAAGCGAACCATTAAATGAGTCGCCAGCCCCGCTGCTATCAATTACGGCTGCCTTGTGCCCAACCAAATGAAAGTGGCGGTTCCCGTTAAAATAGTGGCACCCTTTATCACCCAGCGTGATGATGACATGTTTAACCCCCAGCTTATATATTCTCTCTGCCGCCAGTCTGGCTGATTCATGATCATTGATAACAATGCCAGACAAATCAGAAGCCTCAATTTCATTGGGGGTGATGATATCGACAAAAGGCAATATTTTCTTCACGCTATCATTATATGGCGTCGGGTTGAGAATGGTCGTCGCACCACTTTTCTTTGCATAAGTTATCGCAAGTGACATGATGTCGAAGTTGTTTTCAAGTTGGGTCAAAAAAACGCGACAGTCACGAATATAATCGAGATCATGAATAATATCATCTACTGTGATGTGGCTGTTGGCACCCAAGTTAATTGCAATTTCATTTTCGCCAGAGGGTTGTGACACCAGAATAATGGCATTACCCGTTGGGTGCTCTGCATCCTCAAGAATATTCAATGAGGCAATGTTGGCATTCGCCAGGTAGTTTTTGGCTCTATCGGCAAACAGGTCCTGACCCACTTTGATTGTCAGGTGGACCTGATCATTTATTTTTGCAGCCGCAATTGCCTGGTTTGCTCCCTTGCCACCACCATAATATTTAGTAGAGTGAGCCAGCACACTTTCCCCAACTTTTGGAAATTCATTTACTTCTAATACAATGTCAATATTGAATGATCCCAATATATAAATCTCTGGAGAGGTTTCATTGGCCCTGCTTACCGCAGGGTAACTCCTGGCCTTGGTGGTGGAGGGAGCCTCAAGCAGAGTCGATATATTGTTGATGGATGTTGATTCAAAATAGATGTCTTCATCATGTTTGATCAATCTGGCACCGCCATAGAACATTTCGCAAAGATGCTTGCCAGCTAGCGCCTGTAAATCATTGCGGATCGTTCTTTCGGTCACAGAAAAAGTACCGGCCAACGCTTTTACACTGACTTCTTTGTCAATTATCAGGCGCGTTTTGATCAGGCGTTGTCGGTCATTTTTATTCATTCAATATGGATTCGCTAACGGTCATTAAAAGTGGTTTGTGGTCAGCATAATACTAATTGAGCAGAGGGTAAAAATGAATGGCAATCACACTTGATAATCTGGAACGGAAAGGAAATTTCCATTTCAATTGTTGTTTTTTCGTTGGGTCATGGTTGTTGGATGTTGCGATATTACCTTAATGTGAAGGCTATCATACCTGTTTTGTTATTTAACGTTACGCCATGTGCTCTCAATTATAATTTATGACGAGGTATAGCATATAACGTGTGATATTCAGGTAGCGTGGCTTGTTGTGGCATTACGCTGGCTATTTTCCAGATCCAGCAACATCTTTTTGATCTCCAATCCCCCCGCATAGCCGGTCAGGCTGCCGTTTTGGCCGATCACCCGATGGCAGGGGACGATGATCGAGAGCGGATTGCGGCCGTTTGCAGCGCCCACTGCCCGCACCGCATCGGGTTTGCCGATAGCGCGGGCAATATCGCTGTAGCTGCGAGTTTCGCCGTAGGGAATATCACACAATGCTTGCCACACCGCTTGCTGAAAAGCGGTGCCGCGAGCCGCAAGGGGCAGGGAGAAGCGCTGCAAGCGACCGGCAAAATAGGCGTCAAATTCGGCGAGGAAGGGGGCCAGCGCCTCGCGCTCTTGTTGCCAGCCACTCATATCTGGCAGTGCCCGCAGGCCCGCCACAAAGTCTACGTGTACCAGACCGGATTCATTGATGGCGACCAGCAGATCGCCACAGCGGGTCGGCAGGATATCGTAGCGGATCATGGGGTTATCTCCTGTTGTTGGGTATCTGGCTGTTGTTCGTTGCTGGTGGCATGGATCAGCAAATTGGGCGCTTCACTCATGGCGTGCCACAGCCAGCTGGCCGCATAGCTGCGCCACGGCTGCCACGCCGCGCTTTGTGCCAACACCTCTTTCACCGGCAGCTTGGCACCGCCCCCGAGCGCTTTTTGCAGCACCAGATCGGAGGCGGGGAAAGCATCGGTATCCAGCCCGCAGCGCAGCCGCCAGTAAGAGACCGTCCAGGGGCCTATGCCCGGTAGCGCCAGCAACTGCTCGTCACTGGCTGTCGTGAGGGTCAGTTCGCCGCTGGCCAGCGCCTCGGCCACTCCCCGCAGGGTGCGAATGCGGCTGCCGGGCATGCCGATGCCGTCGAGATCGAGTTCGCACAACTGGGCGGGGGTCGGTAGTTGCGCCACCCCGAATTGCGCCCCGGTGCGGGCTACCAGTCGCCCGAGCAGGGTGATGGCCCCCTTGACCGATACCTGCTGGCCGACGATGGCGCGCAGCATCACCTCGTACTCATCCCAGCCGGCGGGCAGCCGCACGCCCGGCCAGCGCGCCTGCAAACGCGCTAGCAGCGGATCCTGACCGAGCCGATCGCCGATCCGCTGCATATCGGCATCGAGATCCCACATCCGGCGCACCCGATACAGCAGATCAGGCAGCGCCGCGAGCGGCAGATCATGGACGGTGAGCTGCAGGCTATGCCCCTTGCCCTGCGCGATGCGCACCAGCGCAACCTGATCGCCGACCCGGTAGCGCCGCTCATACACCTCACCATCCACCCGCTCCAGCCCCGGGATCGCCCGCAGCCGGTAGAACGCCAGCATGGCTGCCACGTCATACGGGGGGCGGTAGGGCAGTTGCAGCGTCAGGGTTGCGCCGCGCGGCTCCGAGCCCATGTGTTCTGTCGCGTCATCGTGCTGCTCTTGCTGGCGTAAGGTGCGTGGGGCCATCCCATAGGCGTTCAGCCAGGCATCGTTGAAGCGGCGGATGCTGGCAAAACCGGCGGTAAACGCGATGTCGGTGATGGGCAGCCCGGTTTCGGTCAGCAGCCGTTTTGCGAGCAGCAGGCGTCGCGTCTGTTCCACCTGTTTTGGTGAGGCGCCGAGGTGCTGCTCGAACTGGCGGCGCAGCGTGCGTTCGCTTATTCCGGCCTCTGTGGCCAGTTCGGCGAGCGTGCCATCAGCCAGCTCGCCACGATCGATGCGCGCCAGCAGACGTGCCAGCTCAACCGGCAGATCGCCACGGGCGGCGGGGGCCAGCTCCGGCCGGCAGCGCAGGCAGGGTCGCAGCCCATATTGCTCGGCGGCAGCGGCGCTTTGGAAGTAGCGCACATTGTGCTCGTGCGGTGGCCGTGCCGGGCAGACCGGCCGGCAGTAGATGCCGGTCGAGATCACGCCGGTAAAGAAGCGGCCATCGAAGCGCGCATCGCGGGCGAGCCGTGCGGCGTGGCACTGTTCGCGGCTGAGGGCGTTGATCCGCTCATCGTGTGACGACTCTGGGCTTGGCTTTGCATTCATTGCATGGCGCCTTTGCTGGGATATTTTGCTGGAACAGATGGCAAGAGAGTAAGGGGACGTGGGGGCCATGACTAGCCAGAAACGGACAGGGATAGCAAAAATCGGCCACCCCGTCGTTTCACCCGGAGCGACTCGGCAGGGGGATTGGCTCAACTTTATTTTCCTTGCGAGATTAGTGGTGTTGCAAGCTGATTAAAAACGGATAACAGATCACATAATTATCTTTTTATCATTGAGGGGAACGGTTTTGTGTTGTTCAATCGAGTCAGTTAATTTTTCGTGATTATTAAGTCAAGCTCTTTGCGGCCAGCGGCCGACCAATAACAACAACACTTGCCAAGGATGATAAGTGAGCGACTGTACGGCATGGCCCCGTTGCCGGGGGTTTAGTCTGATCGAATTGCTGATCGCCATGACGGTTGTCAGCATTCTCGCGGCCATCGCGCTACCTGCGTATCAGGGGTATCTGCAACAGGGGCGTCGTTATGAAGCGCAGCAGCAACTGCTGGAGCAGGCACTCGCCCTCGAGCGTATCTATACCCAACAGGGCCGTTATCCCGACACGTTTGTCCCCCCTCCCAGCACGGATTTCTACCAATTCAACTACAGCCAGCAAGACGCTGGCGACTACCTGCTCAAAGCCATTCCGACGACGCGACAACAGGATGAGTGCGGCACTCTGACGCTCGATCACACCGGTTATCGCGCGGCCAACCGTCATGACTGCTGGGGATCATAAGATGAACGTGCGCGGATTTACCCTGATTGAGTTGATGATCACGGTCGGCATTGCCGCCATCTTGCTGCTGGTTGCGGTGCCCTCCATGAGTCAGCGCCTCGCGGCCGAGCGGCTCGAGCGCTCTGCCACCGAGCTCGCTTCTGCCTACCGTTTTGCCCGCAGCGAGGCGGTCAAGCTGACCCTGCCGGTGGTGCTGCAGGGCACCGAGAGTGGCGGTTGGGAGGTGATGGCCGACAGCAAGTTGCTGCGTCAGGCGGCAGCCCCCGCTGGCGGCGTGGTGATCAAGCCGTTTGAGCCGATCCGGATCGCGCCAACCGGCAGCAGCCGCCACACCGAGATCACTTTGGCCAATCGACTCGGTGATCAGCGCGTGCTCTGCGTGGCGCCGAGCGGTCAGCTGCTGCAAGGGAGCTGCTCATGAAACACGCCGCGCCTGCTCGCCAGCAGGGTTTCAATCTGGTGGAGATCATGGTCTCCATGGTGTTGGCGGTGATGGTGTTTCTCGGTCTCGCCAAGGGGCAGATGGTCTCGTTGCAGCAGGCGCACTACAGCCTGCAGAGCACGCTGGCCACTATCGAGGCGAGCAACAGCGTGGAGCAGATCTGGAGCTCGCTGTGCGAAGTTCAACGCAAGCCGGAGCGGTTCACCCAGGCCGATTTTCTCGCCCGTTTCACCCTGCATGATGGTCACCGGCTGGTGCTGCCGAACCGCTACAGCGATAACTTTGTGGTCGCTATCGAGTGGCAGGACAAGCGGGTCTCCGGTGCCAAGCGGGTGGAGCTGAACGCAGGATTTCCCCCCCTATGCTGACCGTTCCCTCCCGACAGCGAGGCGTCAGTCTCGTCGAGCTGATGATCTCCATGGTGCTCGGCCTGATGCTGATACTGGCGATTTTTGCTGGTTACGCCCCGATTAAAAGCACGGTCGAGCAGAGTAAGGCGCTGGAGCAGGCAAACGAAGTGCTGCGCTTTGCCACGCTGACCTTTACCAACAGCATCAAGCAGGCGGATCAACTGATTGCCGTCACCCCTGATCGCCTGACGCTCGCTTTCAAGGTGGAGGGGGGCAGTCAGGTGCTCTCCTGCCTTGGCAACCAGAAAACCGCCGATTTTACCGAGCAATACCGCTTCACGCCGCCGGTACTCAGTTGCGATGACGGGGACGGCGCGCGCCTGTTGCTGGCGCATCTTCAGGATCTTGAATTCGGCCAGCAGGGGACGCTGGTCAATATCCGCATCTTGCCCGAAGGGCTGCCCGGCTATCTGGAGCCGGGGGTAGAGGTGCAGGTGGCCCGTCGCAAGGCGGTCTGGGCGGCAGCGCTGGCCACATCCGGTGCCAACGCCACAACTGGGGGAGCAGGATGAACAAGGGATTGCAGGGGCAACGGGGAGCCGTATTGCTGGTGGTGCTGGTGGTGAGCCTGCTGTCGAGTCTGCTGGTGTTTACCAGCATTCAGGAGAACCAGTTGCAGACCCGCCTGAGCGGCAATTTTCACAAGAAGATCAATGCGCAGCTGAGTGCCGAGCAGGGCATGAACGAGAGCTATCGCGCCCTGCGTCAGGCGCTTGGCGCCGAGCCGCGCATCGAGTGGGATCGGTTGGTGCAGAAGGTGCCGGGCAAGGGCGAAGGGGCGATGGCGGGTAGCCGCTTCAGCATCGAGCAGCTTGATACTGAAGCCGACAGCAAGCTGGCGCTGCAGAGCCATGGCCGCTATCTGGAGGGCAATGCCAGCCTCAACGCGCTGTTTGCCCTCAAGCGTGAACCGGGCAATCTGATCTTCCAGGACTCGGTGGTGGCGTGCGAAGGGCTAAGTCTCTCCGGCAGCGGTCTTATCGATAGTTATGACTCGCGCAAGGGCAAATATGGCGGCACCAACATCAACCAGAATGCCAAGGTGGCGACTGTCAGCGACAAGGCCAATGTGGTGCTTGATGGTCACTCCCCCATCTGGGGTGATGTACGGGCGACCGGCTCGGTGACCCTGAACGGATCTTCGCCCATCTCCGGCAACGTGAATGCCGGGAGCGACGTCATTATCTCCCCCTCTTCGGACAAGATTGTCCGGGTCTCCGGTAATGTGAAAGGGGGCGGCAGTTTGACTCTGAAAGGGGGGCGCATCGGTGGCCAGGTGGCGGTCAATGGCAATGTCTCCATGGATTGGGGCACCAGCATCGACAGTGGCAAGCTCAGTTATGGCGGTGCGGGCAGTTTCAACGATCAGGCGAACCAGAAGTATCTGGATCCCCAATACCGCATTCACCCCAAGCTGCCACCGGTAGCCGGGCAGGTGTGTGACCCGCTCAATGTGGCCGCGCTGGCCAAATCATTCCCGCCAGCAACGCTGCCAATCAATGGCCCGCTGACGCTGGGGGCCACCCAGCAGATGGTGTTGACTACGGATCCCTCCACCGGCTCGGTCACCAGCAGCAACCAGAACAAGCCCGGGCTGCCGCTACCCGGCAAGGGGGAGCTGTTTGGCAAGGAGCAGACCGTGTATCAGCTCGATAGCCTCAATATGGGGTCGGATGCCAAGCTCACCATCAAGGGGGATGTGGTGCTGCTGATCGGCAAGGATTTCACCATGGGTGGCAGCAACCAGTTGACGGTCGAGCCGGGCAGCAGCCTGACCCTGATCGTCAGCGGCAAGATCGATCTCGGGGCTGGAGCCGAGGTCACGGCAGGCAAGCAGGGACTGACACCGGCAGGTAATCCGGCGATTTCCATCTATTCCGCATACAGTGGCAAGGATGGAGTCAAGCTGTCGGGCAATACCCCGCTCTATGCGGCCCTCTATGCTCCGCTCACCGAGATGAAGATCGCCGGGAGTGGCGGTCTGTTCGGGGCGGTGCGCGCCAAGCATCTGACCGAGAGTGGTGCTGGCGGGGTGCATTATGACTAGGCGCTGGGCATGGCGGATATGGGTGAGGATCAGGGGCCGCCGCCGACACTGGCACTGCGGCAGTGGCACTTTGTGCAGTGAGGCTGGCGAGCCGCTAAAAAGGATCGAACGGGGCGCGCAACTGTGAGAAGGTGGAGATCTGTCCACCCAGCCGTTCACTATTGAGGAGTGCTCCATGCCAGGCCCCGCTCGTGCCGGTGCCCTGATCTATGCCAAGGATCCGGGCCTGCTGACCCAGTTTTATCGTACCCTGCTGCAGATGGTGGTCTGCAGTCAGGATGAGCAGCTGGTAGTGCTGGAAAACAGCGATATCCAGCTGCTGATCCACGCCATTCCCGAACCCTATGCCGAGCAGGTCGTTATCAACCGCCCGCCGGAACTGCGGGAAGAGGGGGCCATCAAGCTGTTTTTCACCGTATCCAGCCTTGCCTGGGCAGAAGCGAAGGCGGCGGATCTCGGCGGCGGCCTGCTGCCACAGCAGTGGACGGGGCCCGGCTTTGTGGTGCGCAATGCCTTCGACCCGGAGGGCAATATCCTGCACCTGCGCGAGTTGCTGGGTTCCCCTGATCCCCTCTGAATCCTCTCTTTTTACTACATGGTGGTGAGGGTGTGCTGCGCCATGCACCGCCATAAAAATGAACCGCCATAAAAACGGGGCCCTGTAGTGGTCAACTAAAAAGGGCCCCGTTCTGCTGTTAGCTTGTTGCTCTCATCACTTCAGGTAGCGCTGTTCCAGATGCTGGCGCAGCCAGTGCGGGTTGAGCGCTTCACCGGTGGCACGGCGCACCAGCTCGTCGGTGCTGTGCAGGCTCCCTTGTGACCAGATGTTGCGTCCGAGCCAGCCGAAGATCTCCGGCAGACGGCCCGCCGCGATGACGTCCCCCATGCTGCCCAGCTCTTTTTCGAGGGCAAAGCGCAGCTGGGCGGCATACATGGCACCCAGGGTGTAGCTCGGGAAGTAGCCAAACGAGCCGTCGGTCCAGTGAATATCCTGCATGCAGCCATTGCGGTAGTTGCCCTTGGTGGAGAGTCCCAGCCACTGCTGCATCTTGGCATCCCACAGCTCGGGGATGTCGGCCACCTCGATCTTTCCTTCCACCAGATCGCGCTCCAGCTCGTAGCGCAGGATAACGTGGGCCGGATAGGTCACTTCGTCCGCATCGACCCGGATAAAGCCCGGCTCGACCCGGCTGTAGAGCTTGGCCAGATTGTCCGGTGCAAACGCCGCCTGCTCGCCGAAGTGGTGACGAATGCGTGGCGCCAGCAGACTCAGAAAGGCCGGATGATGGCCCAGCTGCATCTCGCAAAACAGGCTCTGGCTCTCGTGGATCGCCATGGAGCGCGCCTCGGCCACCGGCTGACCCAGCAGATGGCGCGGCAGCCCCTGTTCGTAACGGGCATGACCGGTCTCGTGCACTATGCCCATCAGGCTGGAGACAAACTCCTGCTCGTTGTAGCGGGTGGTGATCCGCACATCGGTCGGCACGCCGCCACAGAAGGGGTGACTGCTCACATCGAGGCGGCCGTGGGCGAAATCAAAGCCGAGCAGTCCCATTACCTCCTGACCGAGCGCCTGCTGCGTCGGGATGGGGAAGGGGCCTTGCGGCAGCAGCAGGGCATCGCCCTTCTGCTGTTCGCTCACGGTTTGAATAAGGTTCGGCAGCCAGCTGGCGAGATCGCCGAAGATCTGATCGAGCCGTGCGCTGGTCATGCCCGGCTCATAGAGCGCCAGCATGGCATCGTAGGGGCGCACGCCAAGCGCATCGGCCCGCAGCTGTGCCACGTTACGGGAGAGTTTCACCACTTCTTCGAGATTGGGGGCAAAACCGGCCCAGTCGTTGTGCTTGCGCTGGCTGCGCCAGGCGTGCTCGCACTTGCTGCCGGCCAGCGACAGCGCTTCGACCAGCTCACCGGGCAGCAGGCTGGCATCTTGCCACTGGCGCTTGATCTCGCCGAGATTGGCCCGTTGCACTTCATCGAGCGGCTCGCTCTCGGCCTTGGCAATCCAGTCGCCCAGCTCGGGAGCGGTGCGCTTCTGGTGGATCAGCAGACCGAGTTCGGCCATCGCTTCGGCGCGGGCATCGTTGCCCCCTTCCGGCATCATGGCCGCCTGATCCCAGCCGCAGATGGCGGCGAGGTGGCTAAAGCGGTGGATCTGCTGCTGATGTTGTTCAAGCTTTTGATATGACATGGGATTGTCCTTGTTATCGTCCCTGATGGTATGCCGCCCCGTACCTGGCATGATCGGGGCTGTTTGATGCTAACACCGCCGCTGCATCGTTGACCACCTTCACGCTGGCGGGCCAAAGGGGTGGTGGCGAGCGGCGGGTTAACCTAGCCGCTTCTGGTGCCGTTCGCGGTTTTCCGCTTTTTTGCGCTCGCTTTTGCGCAGCAGCACGTAGAGGGCGCCGCTGCCGCCGTGGCGACGCTCGGCGCTGTGGATCGCCATGACGGCGGGCAGTTGCGGCAACCAGGCGCTGACATAGCTTTTCAGCAGGGCGCGCGGGGTGCTGCGCTCCCCCTTGCCGTGCAGGATCAGCAGGCAGCGGATATCCCGGACTTCACAATCCGCAATGAACTGCACCAGCGTCTGGCGCGCTTCGTTGAGGGTTTTTTGGTGCAAGTCCAGGCTGGCCTGCAGCTCGTATTTGCCGAGCCGCAGCTTCTTGTAGACCCCCTCCTGCACCCCATCACGCTTGAAGCCGACGATCTCGTGCGGATCGCGCATTTCAATGGCCTCCATGGTGAGGTGGTCGAGGGCGAGTTGCTGCGCGGTAGCAGCCTGACGGCGAGCGAGCTGCGCCTCGGTCGGGGCGGATTTGGCCGCATGGGGATGGATGTTGTCGCTGCGAATGGGCCGCACGTCGGCCACTTCATTCATAAATAGCGAGAGTTCGTCGTTATGAGACACGGCAGGCTCCCCATAAGAAAAAGTGGCGGCCATTATAACGGCCGCAACCGGCACAGAAAACGGGGAAAGCGGGAGGAGATAAGAGGGGAGCCCAGCATGGAAGCCGGTGCCGTCTGGCCCGGGAATCACTGTCACGAACCATAAAACAGCACAGGCGGTCAGTGTGAGCGACCGCCCGGGGTCAGAGGATTATTTTCCCTCTTTGGGTTGTTGAGAATGGGGTTGCTGTGAATGAGGCGGTTGCGAGTGCATCACCTTGTAGATGAAGTAGGCCGCGTAAGAGCTGATGAGCAAGAAGGTGCCGATAATCACCAGCATCGACATCAATCCCACGCGGTTGCCAAACATCAGGTCCAGCCAAAAGTCCATTTTATTGCTCCTGTCACCCGGTTGATGACAGGCATGATAAATACCTCTTTGCCCCGTCCGGGATGATCCCGATCAACTCCCTTGCAGGTTGTTTAATAACCAGTGCGTTCTGTGATCGTTCTCACTGGACTCCTTGCTGCCGAGCCTGCACAGGGCCCGGTGTGGTGAGCGGGGTAATGTGCCACCCCTGCTGCTCCAGCAACGCCAGCAATCCCTGTGCGCCGTAAAGGTGCAGGGCGCCTACCACGATAAAGCTCTCGCTGGGCAGGGTGGACCATTTTTTCAGCCAGTTGTGGTTGCGTTCGGCCAGCAGGGTCTGCTCCATCCAGCTCTGTAGCGCGGGCGGGGCCATCTCCTCTTTGAGTAGATTGATCAGCGTCGCCTCATCCCCCTGCTGCCACGCTTTCATCACGGCGGCGAAACCTGTCTCCAGCATTGGCAGCTCATCCAGGGTACTGGCAAGCATCAGGGTCTGGTTGTCACCCACGCTGGCCAGATAACCGAGCTGCTCCAGCAGGGTTTCAAAACCCACTACCGGTTTGCCCTCTTTGGCGGCCCGGGTGGCAAAGTGCTGGTCTATCCCGAGTTCACTCTTGAAGTCGGAGCGGGCCATAGCGGCCTGGGTCAGGGTAATGGCGGCAAACCAGGGGCGCAGGGTGGCAAGGGTGGCCTCGTCGATGCCATAGCGGGCGCCCGCCATCAGGGTGCGTTGATAGAGCTCGGCAGGCAGATGATCCTTGAGCGGTTTGCCATCCACCAGTCGGGTGAGGGAGCCGGTCTGTTGCCACTGATCCGGCGTGATGCTGTTCATGTCCACCTCCATCACCAGTGCTCGGCTCTGCAACCAGGCGCGCTCAACCGGCTCGGGCAGCGGATAGAGGGCTGGCTTGCCCGCATGGATGGAGCCCAGCAGCCAGTGTTGCTGGTTGCCCTTGCTCACCCGATAGAAGGCAGGATCGGCAAAGGCGTGCAGCGGTAGCAGCAGGCAGAGCAGGAAGGCAAAGAGGGTGCGATGAAATCTCATGGGGATCCTTAATATGCGCCGGGTGACTTCTCTTGCTGACAATAACTCCTATGATAAGTCCTCATTTCAGATAACCAAGAGGTTTGCCATGCCCCATCTTCGTTTTCGCGCTGTGACGCTCGATACCCTGCAACAGGTGAGCGGCCCGCTGCTGGCCGAGCTTTGCGAGCTGAGCGGCGGCAAGCCGGAGTTTGTCACCATGGAGCGGGTGGAGAGCTGCTGGATCCGTAACGGCGAGCCAGAGGCGGGGTTTCCGTTTGTCGAGTTGCACTGGTTCGAACGGCCGCAGGAGATGCAGGATGCCGCCGCGCGCCTTATCACGCGCCATTTGAAGCAGGTGCTGGGGGAGCAGACCTATGTGGTGGTGCAGGTGATCCCCCTGGTCAAGAGCGCCTATTACAGCAACGGTGAGCACTACTGAAGAGAGGGATAAACAAGGTTGGCGGGTTGGATTGCGCCTCTATAGAGCTAACCCAATCCGGGCGACAGGATGCTTGTCGCCAGTTACGGGATCAGGCCGATTTGGCCAGCAATTTATCGAGCCAGCGAGTGGGCAATACCCGTCGCAGGAAGGCAAACAGCCGGGTCGGAGTGGTCACCGGATAGCGCGCCTTGGGATGGGCGTGGGTCAGCGCATGGAGCAGTGGCGGGATGCAGGCTTCGCTGGAGAGGGTAAAGCCGCTGGTGGCCCCCTCTTTTTCCAGCCGCGTCAGGGTTTGGCGGTAGGCTGATTGATGACGGCTTTGGGCTGGATCGATGTGGCGCAAGAAGGCGCTGCGGGCATTGGCACGAAAACGGGTATCGATGGGGCCCGGTTCAATCAGGCTGATGTGTACCCCGCTGCCCGCCAACTCGAGGCGCAGGGTATCGCTATAGCCTTCCAGCGCAAATTTGCTGGCGTTGTAGGCGCCGCGATACTTCATGGCAACCAGCCCCAGTACCGAGCTGTTCTGCACTATCCGGCCCTCTTTGGCCTCCAGCATCGGCGGCAGCACCTGACGGATCAGATGGTGCCAGCCAAACAGGTTGGTATTGAATTGCTCCCTGAGCGCCTCGGTGGGCAGATCTTCCAGCGCACCCGGCTGGCCGTAGGCGCCATTGTTGAACAGGCCATAGAGGCGCCCGCCCGCCAGATGGAGCGCCGCACTGGCACCCAGCTCGATGGAGGCGGGATCCGCCAGATCCAGCTGTACCGCCAGCAATCCCTGTTGCTGCAAGCGGGCCACATCTTCCGCCTTGCGCGCCGAAGCGATCACGGTAAAACCGTGTTGCCCCAGCGCCTGTGCGGCGGCGAGGCCAATTCCGCTGGAACAACCGGTGATCAGAACAAAACGGGGCATGATGGCGTCCTTGTGACTGCTGACAAAAGCGTGCGGGCTGGTGAGCGGATAAAACCCTTATCCGGCTCGCATGTTAGCCTGCCAACCGGAAAAAAGAAAACCGGGCCAAGTGGCCTAATGCCGATCAGTTAAGGATCCATTGACCGATCCTTCTGATGTGTGAAAATCCGAAACCTGTTGATTGGTTTCGGA
>NZ_JAPDBM010000030.1:0-53029 GCF_027705265.1 Aeromonas sp. QDB11
CTCAGGGTCACCTTGAAGGTCAGGTCTTGGCCCTCTTCGGCTTTCGCGCCCTCGTTGTTCACCGCCACCTCTTTGATGGTCGGCAGCGCGTCGTTGTCGACGATGGTACCGATGGCGTCTTTGCCGCCGACGGCCAGCTTCAGGGTCTCGTCCGCTTCATCCACGCTGTCGTTGATGGTCGGCACGGTCACGGTGAAGCTGCTGACACCGGCCGGCACCAGCACACTCTTGCCATCCGCACTCAGGGTCACGCCGTTGCTGAAGGTGACCTTGCTGCGGTCGAAGTCACCCTCACCCGCACTCACGCCCGCCAGGCTGAAGCTGTGACTGGTCGCCTGCTCGCTCGCCGCGCTCAGGGTCACCTTGAAGGTCAGGTCTTGGCCCTCTTCGGCTTTCGCGCCCTCGTTGTTCACCGCCACCTCTTTGATGGTCGGCAGCGCGTCGTTGTCGACGATGGTACCGATGGCGTCTTTGCCGCCGACGGCCAGCTTCAGGGTCTCGTCCGCTTCATCCACGCTGTCGTTGATGGTCGGCACGGTCACGGTGAAGCTGCTGACACCGGCCGGCACCAGCACACTCTTGCCATCCGCACTCAGGGTCACGCCGTTGCTGAAGGTGACCTTGCTGCGGTCGAAGTCACCCTCACCCGCACTCACGCCCGCCAGGCTGAAGCTGTGACTGGTCGCCTGCTCGCTCGCCGCACTCAGGGCCACCTTGAAGGTCAGGTCTTGGCCCTCTTCGGCTTTCGCGCCCTCGTTGTTCACCGCCACCTCTTTGATGGTCGTAGGGTCAACACTACCTTGGTCAATAGCATTACCTGTGTTGCCGGCCGGATCGGTCACAGTGGCGGTGACGGTATAAGAGCCTTCCGCCAGCGGGGTGGTCACATCCACGCTGTAACCACCACCCGACTGCACGGTGACAGTCAGGGTTTGCTGAGTGCCATTGGCGTCGGTCACGACCAGAGTGACAGTGCTGCCTGGAACCGCATTGGTAGTACCTGTGATAGTCGGTGTGGTGTCATTTGTATTGTCAGGCGCATCGACAGTGATCACTGGAGCTGTTACATCCACACTCCCTGAATCAGTCGCACTTCCGGAATTACCCGCAGGATCTGTCACTGTGGCGGTCACGGTATAAGAACCCTCGGCCAGTGGGGTAACCACATCTACGGTGAAGGTGCCAGCGGGTGTGACGGTAGCGGTCAGGGTTTGTTGATTACCGTTTGCATCGGTAACCAGCAGGGTGACGATGTTGCCAACGGGAGCATCCGTGGTTCCGGTCAGGGTCGGAGTGGTGTCATTGGTATTGTCTGGCGCTACCACAGAAATGGTGGGCGGAGTCAGGTCAAATACTTCATCCTCGCCAGCAGCACCAAGCGGTAGTTCACCATTGGTGTTGTAGGTGGTATCGAAGGTAGCTTCAGCAATGGTTGCGGAACCGGTACGGTCGATGGTGACAAAACCGCCGTTGCCACTGGCACCAGCGACGCCTCCAATACCGCCACCACCGGCGGCCGGTGCACCGCCTGCGGCAGAGGCTTCAAAGGCCTGGGTCGGGTCAGCGCCACCCAAAATGGCCTGTTGCAGGGCATTGATATCATCAGGAGTGCCAGCGGCACCATTTTGCGCCAGCTGGGGAGCATCCCCCTCTTCGGCAGGCTCACTCTGCTCGCTGGCCGGTTGCACAGTGAACGACTGTCCGCCGCCCATGAAACTGGCGCCATCCGGCGACATGATCACCGCCCCTTTCGGCAGCACATCACCTTCAGCTAACAGCTTCCGGCTGCCATCTGCGGCCACCAGATAAATTTGTCCTTTAAGTTGGGTTACGGTTACGCCCTGTTCCAAGGTAACGGCATTGGTGATCATGTTCTCTCCTGAATCCTGATTTGAATGCAATAAGCCACAGCCTACTTTGCAGACTGAGGGGAAAAATAACCAGCTCGAAAATTCGAAAGGATAGACCGATTTGAGGCTGAACTGTTCAGCCAGACAGAAGTGTATAAAACGAGGTTGCGAGAATGGCAAAAACTAAAATTATCAATAAATTACAGAGTAATGACGGGAGCATGACAAAGCATGCTCCCGTCAGGATTAACCCTATACACCCGCCCAGAGGATGATAGCCAGCAGCTGTGGCGAGATGATCCGCAGGAACATCACCAGCGGGTAGACAGTGGCGTATGAGAGCGCACTGGCGCCACTGGTCGGGTGCATTGCGTTGGCAAAGGCCAGCGCGGGAGGGTCTGTCATGGAGCCGGCCAGCAAGCCGCACAGGGTCAGATAATTCATCTTGCCGTAGAGGCGCGCCAACACACCGACCACCAGCAGCGGGATCAGGGTGATCGCCATGCCGTAGAGCATCCAGGCCGGGCCATCACCATTGATCAGGGTATCGACGAAGCCGGCACCGGACTTGAAGCCGACCACCGCCAGAAACAGCACGATCCCGATCTCCCGCAGCGCCAGGTTGGCACTGGGGGGCATGAACCAGTAGAGCTTGCCGATGCTGCCGATCCGCGACAGGATCAGCGCCACCACCAGCGGCCCACCCGCCAGACCCAATTTGAGAGCGGCCGGGAAACCGGGCAGATAGAAGGGGATGGAGCCGAGCAATACGCCAAGGCCAATCCCGATAAATACCGGCAACATCTGCACCTGCTGCAGTTTTTGCTGCACGTTGCCGACCACATTGGTCACGGCCTCGATGGCATCGAGGCGCCCCACCAGGTTGAGAATATCGCCAAACTGCAGGCTGGTCTGACTGGTCGGCACCAGTTCGATACCGGCACGGTTGAGACGGGAGATAACCACGTCATAGCGCTGTTTGATGTCCAGATCGCGGATCTTCTTGCCAAGAACCTGCTCGTTGGTCACCACTACCCGCTCGACGCGCAGATCGGTGCCGCGGGTCGAGAGCGAGGTCTCCACCTCCTCCCCCAATACCAGCAACACCTTGTGCAGCGCGTGGCGCTCACCCACCAGATGTAACAAGTCACCCAGTTCGATACGGGATTCCGGCCGTGGCACCATCAGCTCGTCGCCCCGTTTGAGCCGTGAACAGATGACATCAGACTCGTCGAGACTCGGGATCTCGCTCAGCATCAGGCCGTGCATGTTGGGGTTGCGTACCGCGATGTTGATGGTCTGCAAGCTCTCCTTGGTTTTACCGGTTTGCAGCTCGAACTGGGCGGCTTCATCGTCGATCTTGATGCGAAAGAAGACCCTGACCAGCCACATGGTGAGCAAAATGCCACAGATGCCAAACGGATAGGCAACCGCATATCCCATCCCCATCAGGCCGGTAGAACCGGGCGCGGCGCCCAGCTCGGCCAGGATCTGCTGGCCCGCACCGAGGGATGGCGTATTGGTGACGGCACCGGAGAAGACCCCCAGAATGACCGGCAACGGCACATCGAAAAATTGATGCAAGCCAGCGGCCACCACGCAGCCAAGGATGACCAGCAAAGCGGCAAACGCGTTGAGTTTGAGACCCGAACTGCGCAATGACGAGAAGAAACCCGGCCCGACCTGGATGCCGATGGTATAGACAAACAGGATCAGGCCAAATTCTTGAATAAAGTGAAGCGTTTGTGCATCCAGCGCGAGATCGGAGGCGCCTGCAAAGTGACCCACTATGATGCCGCCGAACAGCACCCCCCCTATTCCCAAGCCAACGCCATAGACTCGCCAGTTTCCCAGCCAGAGTCCTAGCACTGCCACCAGCGACAACATGCTGATGGAAAGCGCGATTTCACTCATTTCGTGCATCCTTTGCGAATTGAACTGGCCCTAGCTTGTCAGCAAACGCTGATGCCAACTGTGTGATACCGCACGAATTTATCCTTTTACGCGCCAAAAATACCAATTAAGGGCTAGTTGCAAGACGTTAGGCGACGTAGCCGTAAATGGCCATAAAGTGACAAACGCTGCCACCCAGCACAAAGAGATGCCAGATGGCGTGGTTATAGGGGATCTGCTTGGCCACATAGAAGATGACCCCGAGGCTGTAGATAAGGCCGCCAAGCCCGAGCAGCAGCAGCCCCTCACCGACCAGATGGATATAGAGCTGGTAGATGACCACCAGCGACAGCCAGCCCAGCATCAGATAGGTGAACAGCGACAACTTCTTGAAGCGGTTGATGAATATCAGCTTGAACACCACCCCGGCCAGCGCCAGTCCCCAGATCACCACCATCAGCCCGCGCGCCAGCGGCGTATCGAGCGCCACCAGCAGGAAGGGGGTATAGGTACCGGCGATCAACAGATAGATGGCGCAGTGATCAAACACCTTGCACCAGCGTCGCGCCTTGCCCTCCGCCATGCTGTGGTAGAGGGTCGAGGCGAGATAGAGCAGCACCAGACTGCCACCATAGAGGCTGTAGCTCACCAGCGCTTGCGTGCCCTGCCCCCACCCCTTGATGAGCAGCAGCACCAACCCGGCAATACCCAGCAACAATCCCGCTCCGTGGCTCAGCCGGTTGGCCAGCTCTTCCCGGGGGGAGTAATCCATCACACCACTCATAACATTCACTCCGTCATCATTGGCGACACTCTACCCAGCACCATTTCAGAGTACAAGTGTTCGCTTAAAAAATGGGGTGGCTGTCACCCGCCCCCCTTTGGTGTATGCTCTGCCGCCGATGCCCGACAGAAGCGGCATAGACACCTACCCCGGTGACCTGGTCTGGAGAACCTGATGAAGTTGACTGAGCTGTTTGCACAAGCGGATCCCGCCTTTGGCGAGGCGATGAGCACCTTGCTGGAGACCTTCCACCACTCCGACGACAGTCAGGCCCCCTACCAGCGCGACCTGTTCACCCATCAGCTCGACCAGTCCAGCATGCCCGCCAGCGGCTGCTCGACCGAGGCCTATCTCGCCCGGCTGGCTACTCTGGTACCCGGCGCCTCTCACCTCACCTCGCCACGCTACATGGGTCATATGACGGCACCATTGCCGGCCTTCACTGCCGAGCTCTCCCGTCTGGTGGTGATGCTCAACCAGAATCCGATGAAGATGGAGTCCTCCCGTCTGCTCAGCTTTCTGGAGCGGGAGGTGCTGGCCAAGCTGCACCGCCTCATCTACGGCATGGACGATGCTTTCTACGGCGAACAGATGCATGCCAAGGATGCCGCCCTCGGCGTCATGACCAGCGGCGGCACCATCGCCAACGTCACCGCCCTCTGGCTGGCCCGCAACCGCGCCTGCGGCGACAACCTGTTCGCCCTCTACGAGCAGGGCTATCGCGGCGCCGTCATTCTAGGTTCACGGCTGATGCACTACTCCTTCGACAAGGGGATGGATTTGCTGGGGCTGGGCGCTCGCAGCGTCTGGCGCCTCGAGACCGACGAGCAGAACCGGCTCAGTCTGGCTGCGCTGGAACAGGCGCTGCTCCAGTGCAAAGAGCAGAAATTGAAGGTGCTGGCGCTGGTCGGCGTGGCGGGCAGCACCGACTTTGGCTCCATCGATCCGCTGCCGGAGCTGGCTGCCATCGCCGAGCGCGAGCAGATCCACTTCCACGTGGATGCCGCCTGGGGTGGCCCTACCCTCTTCTCCCCCCGCTATCAAAACCTGCTGGCCGGGATCGAGCACGCCGATACCGTCACTCTGGATGGCCACAAACAGCTGCTGGTGCCGCTCGGTACCGGCATGCTGCTCTGCCGCCAGCCCGACCTGATGATGGCGGTCAAACGGGAGGCGCCCTACGCCATTCGTGCCACCTCGTTTGATCAGGGCCGCTTTACGCTTGAGGGCACCCGCCCGGCCAATGCCCTCTATCTGGATGCCGCCTTCCAGCTGTTCGGCCAGCAAGGCTATGCCGACCTCATCGAGGCCAACTACGACCGGGCCCGACTGATGGCCGAGCTCATCACCAGTAATCCGGCCTTCGAGCTGATGTCTGCTCCGGTGATGAACCTGCTCTCCTATCGCTGCATCCCGCCCCATCTGCAGGGCAAGGTGCTGGATGAAGCGGCCAACGAGCAGATCAACGACTTCAACGTAGCGCTGCAAAAAGCCCAGCGCGCCGAGGGGCACAGCTTTGTCTCCCGTACCCAGCGCGCCGTGGTGCGCTACGGTGCCCAACCCCTCACCCTGCTGCGCGCCGTGCTGCTCAACCCCCTGATTGAAGAGCGCCATATCCGCGACCTGCTGGCCGATCAGCAGCGACTGGGGATCTCCATTGCTCGCCAACTGTTTGGCGGCAGCGCGGAACCGGCGTAAAAATGAGCGGTCTTATTCATTTGCCGTTGTCCACCGTGCAGGTAGACTGGGCAAAATTTGCAGGCCATCTTTGAGGACTAGGCGTCAGAAATGAAGCAATTTATTGAATTTATTCCACTTATCGTTTTTTTTGCGGTCTACAAGTTCTACGACATCTACATGGCGACCGGCGCCCTGGTGGTGGTCACCGGTCTGCAGCTCGCCTACAGCTGGATCCGCTATCGCAAGGTCGAGAAGATGCAGCTATTCACCTTCCTGCTGGTCGGCTTCTTTGGCGGTCTCACCGTATTCTTCCACGATGACACCTTCATCAAGTGGAAAGTGACCGTCATCAACGCCCTGTTTGCGCTGGGTCTGCTCATCAGCCGGTATGGCTTTGGCAAGAATCTGATAAAGCAGATGCTGGCCAAAGAGCTGCAGGCACCCGACGCCATCTGGGATCGGGTCAACCTCGGCTGGGCCGGTTTCTTTGCCGTCTGCGGCCTGCTCAATCTCTACGTGGCGTTCAACCTGCCGCAAGAGATGTGGGTCAACTTCAAGGTGTTCGGCCTGCTGGGGATGACGCTGGTCTTTACCCTGCTGAGCGGCGTCTATCTCTATCGCCACATCCCTGCCGAGCAGTTGTCCCAGCAAAAAGACGAACCAAAAAAATAACCCTCATCAGAAAAGGATTGTCTCATGTGGTATCTCATCTACTCAGAAGATGTTCCCGATAGCCTGCCACTGCGCAAGCAGGTTCGCCCTGCCCATCTGGCTCGCCTGCAAGCCCTGCAGGATGAAGGTCGCCTGCTGACCGCGGGTCCTAATCCTGCCATCGATGCAGAGGATCCGGCCGATGCCGGTTTTACCGGCAGCACCGTCATCGCCGAGTTTGCCTCGCAGGCGGACGCCAAAGCCTGGGCTGATGCCGACCCTTATGTGACCGCCGGTGTTTACGCCAAGGTCACCATCAAGCCGTTCAAAAAGGTCTTCTGACCACAAAGCGAATAGCGAAATAAAAAAGGCCAGACTGGAAGTTCATTCCAGTCAGGCCTTTTTGCATCCCGATATCTCGTTTATGCCTTGGCGACAAACCAGGGATTGAGGATCTCGGGCTTGTTGTAGGCAAGGGATGAGCCATCGAGTTGGGTGACGCTGCCACCCGCCCCCTCCAGCACAGCCTGCGCCGCACCGGTGTCCCACTCGCAGGTGGGGGCGAGACGTGGATAGAGCTCGGCGCCCCCCTCGGCAATGATGCAGAACTTGAGGGAGCTGCCCATGGAGACCAGCTCGATCTCGCCAAAAGGAGCCAAGAAATCGAGGGTCTCCTGCGACAGGTGGTTGCGACTGCCCACCACTCGCCACGCCTCGCCTTCACGATGAGGCCGGGTCTGGATAGGCTCGCGCTTGCCATCGGCGATGCGCCAGGCACCGAGACCCTTTCCGCCATACCAGAGCTTGTCCAGCACAGGGGCATAGACCAGCCCCCAGCGCGGCGCCCCCCCTTCAATCAGCGCGATATTGACGGTGAACTCGCCGTTGCGGGAGACAAACTCCTTGGTGCCGTCGAGGGGATCCACCAGCCAGTAGCGGGACCAGCCGTGGCGCGCCGCCATCACCTCGGGGCCCGACTCCTCTGACAATACGGGGATGTCTGGGGTCAATCGCGCCAGCGCCTGCACAATCACCTCATGAGCCCCCTTGTCGGCCGCCGTGAGCGGGCTCTCGTCGCTCTTGTACTCCACCGCGAAGGGCTGGCTATAGATGGCCATGATGGCCGCTCCCGCCGCGCGGGCGACAGGTTCAAGTTCGGTGATATCGGGGTGGTACAGGGGATGATCCATAACAATCTCGTCCAACTCACAGGGTCAACCAGTGTAACCCTTTTGACATCAACTGCTTATAGCCGATTGTGCTGGGTTATTACAGCTCGGTGGCCGCCAGCCCATTGCCCTCACTTGAACAACACCTGAAATAACAAAGGACGCCGTGGCGTCCCTTGTTATTTCTAGCGACCGGTCTCAGGCCGCGGGCCTATTTTGCAACTCAGATCCCCTGACGGGCTTCCTGCATCAGCAGGCGCATATCGCTCACGGCTTTGGCCAGACCATCGAAGGCGGCACGGCCGATGATGGCGTGGCCGATGTTGAGCTCATAGAGCTCGGGGATAGCAGCGATAGCCTTGACGTTGTGGTAGTGCAGGCCGTGGCCGGCATTGACCTTCAAGCCCTTGCCAGCGGCATAGGAGGCACCGGCGGCGATGCGCTTGAACTCGGCGTTGCGCTCGGCATCTGTGGTGGCATCGGCATAACGGCCAGTGTGGATCTCGATAAAGGGGGCACCACTCTCGGCAGCCGCATCGATCTGGATGGGATCGGCGTCGATAAAGAGGGATACCTGGGCCCCCACCGCGGAGAGACGGGCAACGGCGTCAGTCACCTTGTCCAGCTGACCGGCCACGTCCAGACCGCCCTCGGTGGTCACTTCGGTGCGCTTCTCAGGCACCAGACAGACGAAGTGGGGCTTGATGCGGCAGGCGATGCCGATCATCTCTTCGGTCACCGCCATCTCCAGGTTCATTCTGGTCTGGATAGTCTGGCGCAGGATCTCCACGTCGCGGTCGGTGATGTGGCGGCGATCTTCACGCAGATGCACGGTGATACCATCGGCCCCTGCTTGTTCAGCAACAAAAGCGGCCTGCACCGGATCCGGATACTGGGTGCCACGGGCGTTACGCAGGGTGGCAATATGGTCGATGTTCACACCCAGATAGATTTCACTCATTGAGAACTCCTTGAAAAGCTTCATCTGTTGACTGCGCGGCTACCGCGCGGATATCCATATATCAGCTAGTAGGTTCGATTAGCGCAGCGTAATCGGACGTAGGTAACATTCTTACCGTGCCGGGTAACGCAGCAGGACGGTTAACCCAAGCTATTGCGGCGTTTTAAAAACAGCTCCCGACTCTTTAACTGGCGCTTGCCCAGATAGGGTTGCAGTGCCAGTCGGCTGAAACGTTTGGCCGCCTGCAGCAAGGGAGGGGTATCGAAACGTCCCTCGGCAAAGGCGAGCAGGTGGGCACCGAGAAACAGGGTACGGGGATCCGGCGCCCGCTCGCAAGCAACAAAGCCCAATTCACGCTCGAAGCCATAGAGCAGGGTCGGCTCGATGGGCGACTCGTCGTCCGCCGTGTATTCGAAATCCACCGCATAGCCGAGCGCCTGCAACAGCAGGAACTCGAAGCGGCGCAGCGGCAGCTCCGGCATCTCGCCATCGGCCAGCGCCATGATGGCACGGGCATAGGCATCGAACACCTCGGGGAACGGTGTGTGCGCTTCCAGCAGGTAGTAAACCAGCTCGTTGAGATAGAGGCCGTAGAAGAGGCGATCGCCGCCGAGTCGCAGGGAGTGATCCGGGCATTCGACCTGGGTGAGGTTCTTGAGATCGCCCTTGCCGCGCCAGGCGATGGTGAGCAGGGTAAAGGGTTGCAACAGCCCCTTGAGAGGGGAACGTGGCCCGCGAGAACCGCGAGCCACCAGAGTAAATCGGCCACTATCCTGGGTGAAGACCTCGACCAGCTGGCTGGTCTCCCGATAGGGCCGACTGTGGATGACGAAAGCCGGGGTCAGCAATCAGTCGTCACCATACCCGAGGCTGCGCAGGGCGCGCTCATCATCAGCCCAGCCCGACTTGACCTTGACCCACAGCTCGAGGTGCACCTTGTTCTGGAACAGACGTTCCATATCGAGGCGCGCTTCGGTGCCGATGGTCTTGATCTTCTCGCCCTTGTTGCCGATGACCATCTTCTTCTGGCCATCGCGCTCGACCAGGATCAGGCCGTGGATGTGGTAGAGGCCGTTCTCTTCCACCTTGAAGCGCTCGATCTCCACCGTCACCGAGTAGGGCAGCTCCTCACCGGTGAAGCGCATCAGCTTCTCGCGGATGATTTCGGAGGCCATAAAGCGGGAGGAGCGGTCAGTCACGTAATCTTCCGGGAAGAAATGGACGTTTTCCGGCAGCAGATCCTTGGCCCACTCGCGGATCTTCTCCACGTTGGTGCCCTTTTCGGCACTGATGGGCAGAATATGGGCGAAGTTCATCTGTTGGCCCAGCCACTCGAGGTGGGGCAGCAGATCTTCTTTCTCTTTGACGTTGTCGATCTTGTTGACCGCCAGCACCACCGGGCACTTGAGATTGCGCAGCTTGCCCAGCACCATCTCGTCGTCTTTGGTCCAGTGGGTACCGTCGACCATGAACACCACCATGGCCACATCACCCAGCGAACTGGTGGCGGCACGGTTCATCAGGCGGTTGATGGCCCGTTTCTCTTCAATGTGCAGACCCGGGGTGTCGACATAGATGGTCTGGTAGTTATCCTCGGTGTCGATCCCCAAAATCCGGTGACGGGTGGTCTGGGGCTTCTTCGAGGTGATGCTGACCTTCTGGCCAAGCAGCTTGTTGAGCAGGGTGGACTTGCCCACATTCGGTCGGCCCACGATGGCAACAAAGCCGCAGTAGGTAGTATCTGTCATGACAGTTTTTCCAATGCTTGCTGCGCAGCGGCCTGTTCGGCCTTGCGACGGCTGGTGCCGACCCCTTTGATCGGACCATCCAGACCTTCCACGTCACACTGGACGGTGAACTCCTGGTTGTGGGCCTCACCCTTGACGTTGGTCACAGTGTAGGTTGGCAGGGATTTGCGGCTTCCCTGCAAAATTTCTTGCAGACGGGTCTTGGGATCTTTCTGCTCGATGCCCGGCTTGATCTCTTCCAGGCGGCTGGCGTACCAGCTCAGCAGCAGTGTCCGCACCGTCTCAAGATTGGTATCCAGATAGACGGCACCGATCACCGCCTCGACCGTGTCGGCCAGAATGGATTCACGGCGAAAACCGCCGCTCTTGAGTTCGCCGGGACCGAGGATCAGGTGATCCCCGAGGTCAAACTCCCGGCCCAGTTCGGCCAGGGTCTTCTCGCGCACCAGGGTGGCGCGCATCCGGCTGAGATCCCCTTCCGCCGCTTGCGGGAAGCGGTGGAAGAGATCGTCGGCAATCACCAGACTCAAAATCGAGTCACCCAGAAATTCCAGTCGTTCATTGTGACGGGAGCCGGCGCTGCGGTGAGTCAGCGCACGGGTCAGCAGTTCCAGATCCGCAAAAACATGCCCGAGACGGGACTGCAGTCTGTTCATCTTGATATTCATTTACTTGATTCCGCCAATGCGGTTGAAGCGCACACCTGTCGGTATCCAACTTGGCAGCAGGGAGCCTTCTTCGCGCTCGAATTCAAAACTTATCCAGATAGCGACCGCCTTGCCGACCAGATTCTGCTCGGGCACAAAGCCCCAGAAGCGGCTGTCGGTGCTGTTGTCGCGGTTGTCGCCCATCACGAAATACTGGCCTTCCGGTACGACCCATTCGTCGGGGTAGGTGCCGGGCTGGCGATAGTAACGGCCAACCATGTCGGGCATCAGCGGATTGCGCAGGGTCTCGTGGGAGACATCACCCAACTGCTCGGTATAGCGGTCAAGGGGGATCCCCATCTGGGTAAATTCGCCTCTTTGTTCAAACTTGACGTCGAGCTTCTTGAAGCCCGGGCACGTTTTCCCTTCCTGCTCCTCGCACTTGGGCCGGATCATCAGCTCCTTGTTGCGATAGATAACCCGATCACCCGGCATGCCGACCACCCGCTTGATGTAGTCAACGCGCGGTTCAAGGGGGTACTTGAACACCACCACGTCGCCGCGCTTGGGCTCGCCAGTCTCGAGGAACTTGGTGTTGGTCACCGGGTCCCGCAGACCATAGGCAAATTTTTCCACCAGGATGAAGTCGCCCACCAGCAGGGTGGGCATCATGGAACCTGACGGGATCTGGAACGGTTCAAAAATGAACGAACGCAGGATCAGCACAAAGGTGATGACCGGGAAGACCCCGGCGGTCTGCTCAATCCAGACCGGCACAGGGGCCACCTTGGCTAGGGTCTTCTCATCCAGGTGGGCACCGCCATGGGCACGAGCCACGGCAATCTTGGCGGCGCGCTGCTTGGACCAAATCATCTTGTCCAGACACCAGATAACACCGGTGATCGCGCAGACCACCACCAGGATCAGGGAAAACGTGCTTGCCATCTATTAATCCTTTCCGACGTGGAGAATCGCGAGGAAGGCTTCCTGCGGCACGTCGACACGGCCGAGGGACTTCATCCGCTTCTTACCTTCTTTCTGCTTGTTCAGCAGTTTCTTCTTACGACTCACGTCACCACCGTAGCACTTGGCGGTCACGTCTTTACGCAGCGCCTTGACGGTACTGCGGGCGATGATCTGGTTGCCGATGGAGGCCTGAATAGCGATGTCGAACATCTGGCGCGGGATCAGCTCGCGCATCTTCTCAACCACCTGGCGACCGCGATACTGGGCGTTCTCCTTGTGGGTGATGATGGCCAGCGCATCGACCCGCTCACCGTTGATCATGATGTCCAGACGGACCATGTCAGAGGTTTCGAAGCGCTTGAAGCCGTAATCCAGCGAGGCGTAACCGCGACTGGTGGATTTCAGGCGGTCGAAGAAGTCGAGTACCACTTCTGCCATCGGGATTTCATAGGTCAGTGCCACCTGCTTGCCGTGATAGACCATGTTGGTCTGCACGCCACGCTTCTCGATACAGAGGGTGATCACGTTGCCCATATACTCCTGCGGCAACAGGATATGGCACTCGGCGATCGGCTCACGCATCTCTTTGATATTGTTGACCGCAGGCATCGCCGACGGGCTATCGATGTGGATGGTCTCGCCGTTGTTCAGCTCGATTTCATAGACCACGGTCGGCGCCGTGGTGATCAGATCCAGATCGTATTCCCGCTCCAGACGCTCCTGAATGATCTCCATGTGCAGCATGCCAAGGAAGCCGCAACGGAAGCCGAAGCCCAGCGCAGTGGAGCTCTCCGGTTCGAAGAATAGGGAGGCATCGTTGAGCGACAGCTTGTCGAGGGCGTCACGGAACGACTCGTAGTCATCGCTGGAAATGGGGAACAGACCGGCATAAACCTGCGGCTTCACCTTCTTGAAACCGGCCAGCGCCTTGTCGGCACCGTTCTTGGCCTGGGTCAGGGTATCGCCCACCGGCGCGCCGTGGATGTCCTTGATACCGCAGACAACCCAACCTACCTCGCCGCAACCCAGACCCTGGGTATCCACCTGCTTGGGCGTGAAGATACCGATACGATCGACACCCCATACCTGGCCGGTACTCATCACCTTGATCTTGTCGTTCTTCTTCAGCGAACCGTTCTTGACCCGCACCAGCGAGACGACGCCCAGATAGGAGTCAAACCAGGAGTCGATGATCAACGCCTGCAGCGGGGCATCCGGATCACCTTCCGGTGCCGGGATGCGGGCAACGATCTCTTCCAGCACCAGATCGACACCGAGGCCGGTCTTGGCGGAGCAGCGTACCGCGTCCATCGCATCGATGCCGACGATATCTTCGATCTCCTCGGCAACCCGCTCCGGTTCTGCCGCAGGCAAATCAATCTTGTTCAGCACCGGCACCACTTCCAGCTCCATTTCCATGGCGGTGTAGCAGTTGGCCAGAGTCTGTGCCTCAACCCCCTGGCCGGCATCCACCACCAGCAGCGCCCCTTCACAGGCCGCCAAAGAGCGGGAGACCTCGTAGGAGAAATCCACATGGCCCGGGGTGTCGATAAAGTTCAGCTGGTAGGTGTTACCGTCTTGTGCCTGGTAGTTCAGGGTCACACTCTGTGCTTTGATGGTAATGCCGCGCTCGCGCTCCAGATCCATGGAGTCAAGCACCTGAGCCTGCATCTCGCGGTCGGACAAGCCACCGCAAGTCTGGATCAGACGGTCCGACAGGGTCGATTTACCGTGGTCGATGTGCGCAATAATCGAAAAGTTACGAATGTGTTTCATCGAGCAAGAGTCACTCAAAATTGGTTAAGGTCAGTTATGGAGGCGCGATTTTACTGGATAACCCGGCTGACGGCCATTCTTTAGTCGCCAGCGCCAGTGAAATAGCGCCTGTTCGGTCAGGGGAGGATGCGGACAGGAACCACCACGCCAAGCATCTGCGGGCCGTAGCGCCCCTGATCCAGGCGGTTGGAAAAGTAACGAACCAGTAAAAAGCCCAGCACGCCCCCCAGCAGGCAGCAGAGAATGGTGATCCCCTCCCCGCCCGAGAGCAGCGGCGCCAGCCAGAGCTGCCCCAACAGGGCCCCCACCAGCAAGCAGAACAGCGGCAGCACATAGACCAGCGCCGCCCCGCGCAGCAGACTCGCCTGCGGGATGCCGAGCCTCACTTGCTGGCCAATCCGCACCTCGACGGTCAGCCTGACCCGCAAGCGGGGAGCTTTCAGGGGAAATGCCTTGGCCACGGTGCCGGTACCGCAACTGGATTGCTGCTGGCAGCCACTGCAGGCGGAGCGCCGCTCGCACTCCACCCAGGCATGGTCACCCTCAATGGCCACCACGGTCGCCAGCTCTTCACTCATCTCGTTCACGGCAACACCTCGTGCTCATGCAATGGCAGGATCTGAACACGACTTGCAGTCTGCGGCAAGCTGGGCACCACAGTCAGCCCAGAGCATGGACTCACTGCACGGCCTCGTTGCGGGCCAGCGGCTGGACCGACTCGGCGATGCGCTTGGCGGTCTCGGCAGGCACTTCCCCGACCACTGTGATCTCGACCCCCACTTCGTTGACATAGCTCACCAGCGAGGTCGCGCCCTGGCGGATCAGCTGCTGGCGCACCGCCTGCTTGGGATCCACCCGGGAGACATAGACAGAGAGATCCACCAGCCCGTCAGAGAGCATCATGTAATCCACCGGCATACTGGTGGTCACCAGCTGGTGCCGGTCTTGCGACAGCACCTTGAAGCCATCGGGCAGCCAGGTGATCTGCCAGTTCAGCGCCTGCTGCGGCGCCGGATAGGCATCCTCCAGCGCCAGCGCCGGAGGCTGCTTGCTGTTGGCCAGCTTCACCAGCCAGGGGGCCGGTTTGCTCTGCAGATCCAGCTCGACACCGAGTACCTGCTCCACCAGATTGCCTTCCCGCTCGACCATGTCGATCCGCAGCAGTAAGTGGCTCTGCTCGTCAATCCAGAGCACGAAACCATATTTGTCGGCCTCTTTAGGCACCAGCCTTACCACCTGCGCCACCACACCGGCGACCCGGCTGCGACCGGCCAGCACCGGATCATAGCTCTCCAGCACCTGGGCCAGCGGCATCTTCACCAGGGTCGACCAGATGCCGGGGAAGCGGGCATCCTTCAGGGTGTAGGGATCGTGGCTGTTTTCAAAGAAGGTGTATTCGTTCTGGCGCTGGAGATACTCGATCGCCTTGCCATCGAGATAACTGAGGTGGGCCACTTCCTTGCCGTTGATCACGGCATGGCTGATCCGGATCGGTTCAAGACGCCCCTGACGGGCCTTGACCATGGACAACTCGAAATTCTGTTGCTGCACGGCACTCTGCATCTGCTGCAACAAGGCCTCGGCCGACTTATCGTCGGCCGAGGCCTTGGCACTGATCAGCAGGAGAGAGGCCAGCAAAATACGGCTGGACTGGCGCACGTTTGTATCCCTGACAATTCGTTATTGTTGGATCTGCCTGTCTTGCAACAGGCGCTGCTGCAACTGGTGGTCACGCAGGAAGGCGTTGATCCGCTCCCGCTGCTCCTGCATCTGCTGTTCGGTCAGCCCTTGCTGACGGGCACGGGCGCCATCCTGTTGCGGATAGTGAACACTCACCGGCGCCGCACTGCCACCGATAGGGATGGTATTGAGCACCGGATTGGCCGGAACGCCATCCTGTCCCTGATACTGCTGCACGCCGAAGATAACGGCAGCAGCCACGGATGCCGCAATGGCATATTGACCGAGTTGCTGACCGACCCGGCGGAACAACGGAACCACATTGGAATCTGTCTTGACCGGTGCAATGGCAGGTTGCTGCACAGGAGCCGTCTCAACCGGCTTGGGTGCCAGTATGGTGGGCTCATCCTCCAGCGCAGCCATGATGCTGTCACTGAGATCCAGTTGCAGATTGACCGGCAGGTCACCCCGCATGGCATCGCCGATCAGGTGGTAACGACCCCAGGTAGCTTGCAAGTCGGAGTCCATCTCCAGCTCGTTCAGTACCTCTGCGTCAATCAGGTCACCATCCATCAGGGCAGAGATTTGCTCTTTATTTGCCATAAGTTAACCCGTCTTTCCCCAGTTAATTCTCGATCAGAGGTTGCAGCTTTTTATCGATTGCTTCCCTCGCCCGGAAGATACGGGATCTGACCGTACCCACTGGGCAATCCATGATTTCGGCAATCTCTTCGTAGCTCAGCCCTTCCAGTTCGCGAAGGGTGATAGCTGTCCTCAGGTCTTCCGGCAATGCCTCTATGGCTGAAAACACCGTGCGCTTGATCTCGTCAGTCAGCGCCAGGTTTTCGGGGGTTGAGACCTCTTGCAAGGCTTCGCCACCACCATAAGACTCCGCTTCGTCAGCCTCCACATCACTGCTGGGCGGCCTGCGCCCCTGGGAGGTCAGATAATTCTTCGCCGTGTTCACGGCAATTCGGTACAACCAGGTATAAAAAGCACTTTCGCCACGGAATGTCGGCAATGCACGGTAGGCTTTTATGAAGGCCTCTTGCGCCACATCGGGCACATCACCGGGATTGTTGACATACCTGGCAACCAGGTTGACCACCTTTTGCTGGTATTTTTTTACCAACAGGTTGAAAGCTGCTTTATCGCCGCGCTGGACCCGTTCAACCAGCTGTTCGTCCAGTAGATTCTGGTCGCTCATCAGAGCCGTAAAACCCCCATCAGGTTATCGTTCTTCTTTTCCGGCCCTTCCTAAGCGCACAAGTTCAGACAGGGAGAATCAGAGAAAGTTCGCTTCAATTGAAAAAAATGTGATGCAGGCTGCATCCTCGCCCTCGCTTGGGCTACCATGGTGCCAGTTCTTAATCCAGGCTAATGATACTTATGAAAGCAAGTGTTGAATACCTTTGCGATGTACTGATCATTGGCAGCGGTGCCGCTGGTCTGTCCCTCGCGTTGCGATTGGCAGACCACGCCAAAGTCCTGGTTCTGAGCAAGGGGCCCATCAGTGAAGGGGCCACTTTCTATGCGCAAGGAGGCATCGCTGCCGTTTTCGACGAAACCGACAGCATCGAATCCCACGTGAGCGACACGCTCAACGCTGGCGCCGGGTTGTGTGACCCGGCAGTGGTAGAGTTCACCGCTCGCCACGCCCGCGAATCCATCCAGTGGCTCATTCAGCAAGGCGTCCCCTTCGATCAGGAGGAGAACGCCGACGGTGAATCCCACTATCACCTGACCCGCGAAGGGGGCCACAGCCATCGCCGCATCTTCCACGCGGCGGATGCCACCGGCAAGGCGGTGCAGCTCACCCTGATCGATCAGGTCCGTGCCCACCCCAATATCCAGCTGATGGAGCGCTTCAACGCGGTCGACCTCATCACCACCCGCAAGCTCAATCTGCCGGGCAACAAGGTGCTGGGTGCCTACGTCTGGAACCGCAACGCCGAGCAGGTCGAGGTGATCCGCGCCCGTTTCGTGGCACTGGCCACCGGTGGCGCTTCCAAAGTCTACCAGTACACCTCCAACCCGGATGTGAGCTCTGGCGATGGCATCGCCATGGCGTGGCGGGCCGGTTGCCGGGTGGCGAACCTGGAGTTCAACCAGTTCCACCCCACCAGCCTGTTCCACCCCGATGATCCCAACTTCCTGCTGACCGAAGCGCTGCGTGGCGAGGGGGCCTATCTGCGCCGCCCGGACGGCAGCCGCTTTATGCCGGAGTTTGACGAGCGGGCCGAGCTGGCACCGCGCGATATCGTCGCCCGCGCCATCGACCACGAGATGAAGCGGCTCGGGGCGGATTGCATGTATCTGGACATCAGCCACAAACCGGCCGATTTCATCATCAAGCACTTCCCGACCATCTACGAGCGTTGCCTCGCGGTCGGTATCGACATCACCAAGGAGCCGATGCCCATCGTCCCTGCCGCTCACTACACCTGCGGCGGCGTGATGATCGACAACAACGGCCAGACCGACATCCCCGGCCTCTACGCAATCGGCGAAGTGACCTATACCGGTCTGCACGGCGCCAACCGCATGGCCTCCAACTCCCTGCTGGAATGCGTGGTCTATGCCCATCAGGCGGGGGCCGACATTCTGGCCAAGCTGCCGATGAGCGTGGAGCCGCCGCACCTGCCGGTGTGGGACGAGAGCAAGGTGGAAGATTCCGACGAACTGGTGGTGATCCAGCATAACTGGCACGAACTGCGGTTGATGATGTGGGACTACGTGGGAATCGTGCGTACCAACAAACGCCTGGCCCGCGCCAAGCGCCGCATCGACCTGCTCAAACAGGAGGTGCAGGAGTACTACGCCAACTTCCGCGTCTCCAACAACCTGCTGGAGCTGCGCAACCTGCTGCAGGTGGCCGAGCTTATCGTCAACTGCGCCCTGCAGCGCAAGGAGTCTCGCGGCCTGCACTACAACCTGGATCATCCGGATATGCTGCCGGACTCCAAACCGACCGTGCTGACCCCGGAGCGGGATTAATCCCCTTCCCGCCAAGCATTACAGCAATCAGTGACCCCGCCCCGGCGGGGTCACTTTTTTCAGCCGATTTTTTACAGCCACTTTTTTCAGCAACAAAAATAGTGCCACCAGCCATATGGCCGCCGCTCACCACGATAAATCAGCGCATGATCATCACGGGAAACGGGTGTCAGCGCCGGGACGGCAGAAAGTGGATGGCTCGCGCCAGCAGGCGGTAGTGTTCGGGGGGAAGGGCGTCGGAGAAGAGCCACAGTTGCCGTGGCGACACTGGTTCACTCTCTTGCGGCTCGGGGCAAAGCGCCAGTCTGAGCACGCCGGGCAGAATGCGGCTTTTCTTGCCGAGCTGATAGCGGCGACCTTGCCACTGCAGCCACTGGCCATCCCAGATAAGCTCGAACGGGGGCTCGGCGAGCGCGCGCCAGCTCAGCCAGAGCGACACCAACCAGACAGGCAGCAACAGCGCCCACTGCCAACCGGCAATCAGGCCCGCCACCGGCCAGAGCAGCAACAGAAAGAGGGCCACCAGCAAACATTGCTGATGGCGGGAGAGGTGAACCGTCATGATCACCCGCTCCACGGTATTACCCCTGGCGGTCGTGGCGCGCCTGATTGCGCTCCAGGATCATCGGGATCATGGCGGCAAATGCGGGATCGGCAGGGACACCATGACCCATGCACCATTTGAACAGATCCGGATCGTCGCTCGCCAGCAGGCGGATGAAGGTCTGCTGATCGGCGTCGCTCAGGGAGTCGAACTCGTGTTCGAAAAAGGGCATAAAGATCACATCCAGCTCGAGCATACCGCGACGGCAGGCCCACTTCAGGCGGGATTTTTCAACTGGGCTCAACATGGCACTCTCCTTACAAAGACCGGGGGATGGTACCAGCTGGATTTTCCGGCTGACAAACATTAGTTACGTCTTTACCATGCAGCTCACATACTTTCTCTCTGGAATACCATCGTGAGCCTGCAACCACCTGTTTTTCCTGCCGAGCCGACCCGCTTCCCCCTGACCAAGCTGGCCATCACCCGTATCAGCGGCCAGGATCGCGTCAAATATCTGCAAGGTCAGATCACCTGTGATGTCAACGCCCTGCAACCGGGGCAACAGACCCCGGGTGGCCATTGTGATCCCAAGGGCAAGTTGTGGAGCAATTTCCGCCTGCTCTGCCTCGAGGACAGCCTGCTGCTGCTGACCAGCCCCTCGGTGCTGGAGCGTCAGCTGCCGGAGCTGAAGAAATTTGCCGTCTTCTCCAAGGTCGAGATCGCCGCCGACGAACGCCACGCCACAGGTCTGGCTGGCAAGGGCACAGATGCGTGGATCGCCGCGCAGTTTGGCCTTGAGCAGAGCGGTCTTATCGACGGCGGCATGGCGGTGAAGATCGAACAGGATCGCTGGCTGCTGGTGAGCAATCAGCAAGCCGACGCCCTGCCGCAAGGTGACGAGTCACTCTGGTGGGGGCTCGAGATCAAGGCGGGCCTGCCGCACATGGAAGCAGTGCATCAGGGGGAGTTCATCCCGCAGATGCTCAACCTGCAGGCGCTGGATGGCATCTGCTTCAACAAGGGTTGCTACATGGGGCAGGAGACGGTGGCACGCGCCAAATATCGCGGCGCCAACAACCGCGCTATGTTTCTGCTGGCAGGCACTACCGGCGAGCCGGTCGCCAGCGGCGATACCCTTGAACTGCAACTGGGTGACAACTGGCGTCGTAGCGGTATGGTGCTCAACGCCTGGCAACAGGCCGGGCAGGTGTGGCTCACCGCCGTGCTGCCGAAAGATACCGAGGCTGACGCCCAATTCCGCCTCAAGCAGGACGAAGGCTCCCGCCTCACCCTGCAACCCCTGCCTTACACCCTGACCGAGTAAGGTCGGCTAGCGAGGCACGCGTGCCAGCAGTGCCTCCTTCAGCCAGCGCCCCGCCTGCCCAAGCGGGCGGGCGCGATGCCACTGCAGCTCCAGCGCCAGCGCGTGGCTGGCGATAAAGTCCGGCTCCAGCACCACCACTTCGCCCCGCTTCAGCGGCTGATGCAGCAGAAATTCCGGAATGGCGGACCAGCCGAGGCCCCGCTTGACCAGCTCCAGCACCCCGAGATCCCCCTCGACCCACCACACCTGAGCCGAGATACGAAAGCGCTGACGCTCGCTCCCTTCCCGTCGGCCGGTCACCATCAGCTGGCGCGCGCCCTGCAGATCGACCTCCCGCAGCGGCTGCTTGCGGGCCAGCGGATGATCCGGTGACACCACCAGCGGCATGGTCACCTCCCCCAGCGAACGGGCGACGATCTCCCGCTGAGGGTGCACCTTCTGATAACTGATGCCAAGCTGGGCGCGGCCGGTCACCAGCATCTCGGTCACATCCTCCATCAACGGGAAGAGCAGCTCCAGCTCCACGGTCGGATAGCGGGTGGCGAACTCCTCCAGCAGGGTGCCGAGCCAGGGAAGGTGAGAATCATCATCGATGGCCAGGGTGAGGCGCGTCTCCACCCCGGCCGCCAGCTCCCCGGCAATGGATTGCAACCGTTCACTCTGTGCCAGCAGGATCCCCGCCTCCTGCACCATGCGAGCGCCCGCCTCCGTCAGCTGCGGATAGCGGCCGCTGCGGTCAAACAGGGTGAGCGCCAGATCGATCTCCAGATTAGCGATGGCGCTGCTCACCACCGACTGCGCCTTGCCCAGCTTGCGGGCGGCGGCAGAAAAAGAGCCGGTTTCGGCAGCCGCCAGCAAAATCCTCAATTGTTCCAGTGATGGCGTCATCCTATGGCCCTCCAACAAGCCACCTTGTCATCTATCTATTTTAGCGATGGATACCAACATGAATCTATCGCGAAAGTTCTATAGATTAACCTGCAATTCGTGAATGAACCTGATTGAGAGAGTGACTTATGCGTACCCGTAACGATCGACTGCGCCATGCTATCGGCTTTGAATTGATCGGCCTGTTCATCGCCGCCCCACTGGCCAGCTGGGCGACCGGCATTCATCTCAGCCACATGGGACCGCTGGCGATCTTCTTCTCGATCCTCGCCACGGTCTGGAACTACATCTACAACGTCGGCGTCGACAAGCTGCTGCTGAAGTTTCAGGGCCATACCCACAAGAGCATGTGGCAACGGGTGATCCATGCGATTGGTTTCGAGGGGGGGTTATTGCTGGCCGCCATGCCAATTATGTCTTTGTGGCTTGGCATTACACTGCTGGAGGCTTTCTTCCTGGATCTCGGCTTTGCGATCTTCTATCTGGTTTATGCCTTCGTCTACAACCTGAGCTATGACAAGATCTTCCCCATTCCCCGCGAAGTGCCGAACGGCATGCCGCAAGGTGCCCGCTAAAGCGCGAATCGGGTGGACCGGAACCAAGAAGTAAAGGTCAATAGAGGTAACAATACGGCCCCATCATGGCAGACATGATGGGGCCGCAAGAGGGATTAGCGGGGGCAGGCCGGCTGATTCAGAAGTAAGGATTCAGACCTGCCCGTCACTCATGCCTGGGCCTTGAGCTCTTCGCCGCTCTCGTCGGCAGCGGCAGCCTCTTCAGGCTGCGCCTGGGCGGCCTGCAGCGCTTCCAGTTCGCTCTGATAATCGCTCAGGATCTGCTGGGCAACCGCCATATCGCCCTTGTGTTTGCGCTCGAACAGATGGTGCTGCACCACGCCGTTGAGATACTCCACCGTGATAGGCTGCTCCAGGGTGGCCATCAGCTCCTCTTTCTCCAGCTCGGCATTGATTTCATCGGCGGTCGTGCGCAGCAGCCCGGCCAATTGAACCAACATGCGGCGCTCACCTTCGCGCAGCAGGCTCAACATGCGGTTTCTCTGCTGCTCATTCTGTTGGGTCATACATTTCCTTACGTCAATTGGGAACAAGCCCGCTCATTCTGCCCTGTCCCCATGACAGCGTCTATCTCATGCCCCCCACTAATTTTTGGCGCTGGCTCACAAATGGCTACAGATGCTATTTGAAGCGGCTCTGGGGTATAGTAGCCGCTGATTTTCGGGCGCTTTTTCACCTTCATCCGCAAGAGAGGGATGACACGGCAAGGGCGCCTCCCGGTTTACCCCAACGAGGTGAAGATCCGCTTTATGACCGACGCCATTGTGGTGCTCTGCACCTGCCCAGATCAAACCAGTGCCGACCTTCTCTGCGAACAGCTGCTGAACCAGCGGTTGGCCGCCTGCATCAATCAGCTGCCGGGCGTCACCTCCGTCTATCGCTGGCAAGGCAAGGTGGAGCGCGCCACCGAAATTCAGCTCATCATCAAATCCCGCCAGTCGCGCTTTGCCGAGCTGCAGGCATGCATTCAAGCCCATCACCCCTATGAGGTGCCCGAGCTGCTGGCCCTGCCGGTGAGTGCCGGACTGCCCGCCTATCTCGACTGGCTAAACGGGGAGACCGCATGACATTCGCCCGCTTGCTCTCTCCCCTGTTGCTGCTCTGTGCCCTGCTGATGACAGCGGTGGGCAGCTTTCCTGCCCACGCCAGCGGCGCCGATCTGCTCAGCTCGCTGGGCATTGAAGCCAATGCCAAACCCAAATTTTTGCAGGTCGATGAGGCCTTTCAGATCGAGAGCGAACAGCGCGGCGATCAGCTGCTGCTGACCCTCCACATCGCCGACGATTACTATCTCTATCGCCACAGCCTGCGCTTCAAGGGGAACAACCTCACCTTCAGCGAGCCGACCCTGCCGGAAGGCACCGAGCACGAGGATGACTTCTTCGGCAAGACCCGGGTCTACTACCAGCAGGTAAGCATCGCGGTACCGCTAAAAGAAGTGGGCGACGGCGCCACCCTGCGGGTGCGCTATCAGGGCTGCACCGACGGCCTCTGCTACCCGCCGACCGACAAGCTGATCGATGTGACCCCGCTGGTCACGGCAACCACAGCGTCCACGGTTGAAACGGCACAAAGCGTCGCCCCCGTGAGTCAGCAGGATCAGCTGGCGGCAGCCCTCGGCCATCAGGGGTTCTGGCTCAGCATCGTCGCCTTCTTCGCGCTGGGGCTGGGGCTCGCCTTTACCCCCTGCGTCTTCCCCATGTACCCGATCCTGACCGGCATCATCGCCGGCGCCGGTCATCACCTCTCCACCGGCCGCGCCTTTCTGCTCTCCCTGGTCTATGTACAGGGGATGGCGGTGACCTACACCTTGCTGGGGTTGGTGGTCGCCTCGGCGGGTCTGAAATTTCAGGCGGCGCTGCAACACCCCTATGTGCTGATCGGCCTCTCGCTGATGTTCGTGCTGCTGGCCCTCTCCATGTTCGGACTCTACACCCTGCAACTGCCGAGCAGCCTGCAAACCCGCCTCTCCGGCCTCTCCAACCGCCAGCAAGGCGGCTCTGTGGTCGGGGTCACCATCATGGGGATGATCTCCGGGCTGGTTTGCTCCCCCTGCACCACGGCACCACTTTCGGGGGCGCTGATCTATGTGGCCCAGAGCGGCGATCTCTGGCTCGGCGGCGCGGCGCTCTATGCCCTGTCGCTGGGGATGGGGCTGCCGCTGCTGCTACTCGGCACCTCGGGCGGTAAACTGCTGCCCAAGGCAGGCGCCTGGATGGACGTGATCAAGCAGTTGTTTGGCTTTGCCCTGCTGGCGGTGCCGATCCTGCTGATGTCACGGCTCTGGAGCGATCAGATTGCGGCCCTCGCATGGCTCGGCTGGGGTCTGCTGCTGTGCGGCTACCTCTATCACCACAACCAGCACCAGCCCCACTCGGTGGCCAAAAGCGTGCGCGGTTTCGTGCTGTTGCTGGCGATGATCAGTGCCGTGGTGGTGGGCAAGGATCTGCTGCAACCGGCTGCCCCTGCTGCTGTCACGGCGGATGCCAGTCAAACGGCGCCGCAGTTTGTCCGCATCAAGACGCTGGATGATCTCAAGGTGCAGCTGGCCGCCGCCCGCGGCAAGCCGGTGCTGCTCGACCTCTACGCCGACTGGTGCGTCGCCTGCAAGGAGTTCGAACACAAGACCTTCAGCGACCCCGCGGTGCGGGAGCGCTTCGGTCAGATGGTGTTGCTGCAGGCGGATGTCACCGCCAACGACGATGCCGATATCGAGCTGCTCAACAGCCTCAATGTACTGGGGTTGCCGACCCTAATCTTCTTCGACCGCGAGGGCAAAGAGCTGACAGGCCAGCGGGTCACCGGCTTTATGGGGCCGACCGAGTTTCTGGGCAAGCTCGATCAGCTACGCTGACCAGTGGCGCCCCTTGTCGACAGACAGGGGTCGCCTTATGCGTTACGCGCTGATTTTTCTGGCAATCCCTTGTATATGACCGGCAGCATGGCAAAATTTGCCCTTCGATTGTCTCGCCCGTCCGGAGTTTTGATGAAAAAGTGGTTCATCCCCCTGCTAGCCCTCTGGCTTTTTGGCTGCAGTGCAGGGCCCGGTGAAGAGGATATCCGGAGCCAAGTTACCGCCAGGCTGCTGGCCGAGACAGACGCCAACCTGTTCGAGATCAGCGACTTCACCATCATCGGCAAGGAGGAGCGGATGGAGGGGGTCTATCTGGTCAAGGTGAGTTACCAGCTGCACTTCAAGCAGGGGCTCGATCAGTTGCAGGTGTTGCACGATGAGGATCTGGTCTACGACCGGGTTGGCCCCTTCCAGCAGGAGATGGGTCTGATGGAGCTCGAGCGTAAATATGGCGAGTTCGAGGCGGGCCAGGTGCTGCCGCAAGAGGCAGAGGTGTGGATGATGAAAGACGAACAGGGCTGGCGGTTGGCCGAACCGGCCCAATAAATGGCTTCCCGCCCCTTACGCTCTGCAACGACGGGGCTGCCGTTGCCAACCAGATCAGACCTGGGTATCGACCCGATACCCTTTTCGCTCGGCGGGTTCGTTCGGTAACTTGCTGGCCAACCCTGACAGCACCTCCTTGAGGGTGACCCCGCGCTCTGCCGCACCGCTGCTCTCCAATAGCTTGGTCAGCTGGCTCTGCAAGGGGTTCACCGCTTCGATCTCGGCTCCTTGCTCGCTCGCTTTTCCCTGCCCGCCCTGTTGATCCAGCTTGTCCAGCAGGCCCATTACATCCCTCTTTAACGGGCTCTCACTACCGGTGTTGAAGGCAGCCTTGCGCTGTGCCTGCTCTTGCATCTGCTGTTGTTGCAGCGCTTGCTGTTGCTCTTGCTGCTGTTGCAGGGCTCCCATCATGGTATTGATGAACGCCTCCATTGAATCCCTGATTGAGATGCTGCTCCCGCCGCTGTTCTCCCCTGTCGGCGACAGCCCGAGGTTGGCCAGCACAGAGCCCAGATCGCGCACCATCCGGCTATCACCGCCAGCCAATGACGACGGCGTAGCCCTCTCCGCGACCTGCCCAGCGGGAGAACGTTGCCGTTGCGCAAATGGGCTGAGCCCACCTGACGCGACCACATTTATCTCCATCTCAGCCCTCCTTCACTCCTTTTCTGGCCAGCGGACCCGCCCTTGTCCGCCAGGCAGAGAATCACTCTCCTACCTAAAAGATAGCGCCAACCGGAAGGGATTGGCGTGAATGCATCTTTTGGTCTATCAGGCGGGATGATAGTGCCAAGCCGCTATAAACAAGGGGCTGGCAAGGGGGCCACGCTCAGCCATCACTGCGCAGGCTGAAAATGGGAGTCAGAAGATATCCTTCATCCGGTGCCACAACATTCCCAGGGCCAGCAGCGGGGAGCGCAGCGCCGGACCGCCGGGGAAGGTGATATGGGGCACGCTGGCGAAGAGATCGAAACCCCGGCTCTCGCCACGGATCGCCTCGGCCACCAGTTTGCCCGCCATATGGGTGGCGTTGAGGCCGTGGCCCGAGTAGGCCTGGGCGTAGAGCACGTTGGGGTGTTCCTTCAAGCGGCCAATCTGCGGCAGCCGGTTGGCACCGATCCCGATCATGCCACCCCATTGAAACTCGATGGCCGTGCCAGCCAGCTCGGGGAAAACCCGCAGCAGCTTGGGCAGCATAAACGCCTTGATATCGTGGGGATCGCGGCCGGAGTAGTTGCAGGCGCCGCCAAACAGCAGGCGGCCGTCGGCGGAGAGGCGGTAGTAGTCGAGTGCCACATTCTGATCGCACACCGCCATGTTTTGCGGTAGCAGTCGCTGGCGCAAGCGGCGATCGAGCACCTCGGTGGCGAGGATGTAAGAACCGGCGGGCAGCACCTTGCCACCCAGATCGGGATTGAGGTCATTGAGATAGGCGTTGCAGCCGATCACCAGATAATCGGCAGTGACCCGGCCGTGGGCGGTGGTCACCTCGACCTGCTTGCCGTAGTCGATATGGGTCACTCTGGAGTGTTCAAACAGGGAGACCCCGAGGCTGGCGGCGGCGCGCGCCTCGCCCAGCGCCAGATTGAGCGGATGCAGATGGCCGGAGCCCATGTCGATGAGGCCGCCGATATAGCGATCCGATCCCACCACGCTATGGATATCTTCGCGCGGGACCAGCCTCAGCTCGTGCTCATAACCCAGACTCGCCAGATGTTCGAGATCCTCCTCGAAACCGGCTAGATGACGCTGACGGGTCGCGAGATCGCAGTAGCCCCAGGTGAGATCGCAATCGATATTGAAACGCTCGACCCGCTCGCGCACCAGTTGCACCGCCTCCAGCCCCATCAGATCCAGCTCGCGCACTCCTTGCTCGCCAATCCAGCGGGCAAACTGGCTGGTGTCGTGGCCGATACCGCGAATAAGCTGGCCGCCGTTGCGCCCGGAAGCGCCCCAACCGATGCGATTGGCCTCCAGCAAGGCGACCTTGTAACCGGCATCCGCCAGATTGATGGCGGTGTTGAGACCGGTAAAGCCGCCCCCGATGATGCAGACGTCAGCCTTGTACTCCCCCTCCAGCTCGGGCCACTGTTGCGAATCGTTGCGGGTGGCCGCGTAGTAGGAGGCGACGTGCTCCTGATATCCGTTGTGCTTTCCTGCCTGCATACTCAGCATCCTGCTTTGGTGGCAAATTGTTTAATAAAATAAGCAAATTTGTTTCGATAATACCCACCTCTTCACCCACTCGCCAACCTGCGCGGATCACAGAAATGCAAAAGGCGCCCCGAAGGGCGCCTTTTCATGCAATCAAGGTACGGTAACGAATTACAGTACGTCGATGGCGTTCAGGTCGGAGAATGCTTTCTCCAGACGAGCGATCATGGAAGTCTGACCTTCACGCAGCCATACGCGCGGATCGTAGAACTTCTTGTTCGGCTTGTCGGCGCCTTCCGGGTTGCCCAGCTGGCCTTGCAGGTAAGCTTCGTTCTTCTTGTAGAAGTTCAGCAGACCTTCCCAAGTTGCCCACTGGGTGTCGGTGTCGATGTTCATCTTCACTACGCCGTAGGAGATGGACTCGCGGATCTCTTCCAGAGTGGAACCTGAACCACCGTGGAATACGAAGTCCAGAGACTTGGCAGGGATGCCAAACTTCTCGGAAACGTACTTCTGGGAAGCGTCCAGGATGGACGGGGTCAGCTTGACGTTACCCGGCTTGTATACACCGTGTACGTTGCCGAAGGAGGCAGCGATGGTGAAACGCGGGCTGATCTTGGACAGACGCTCGTAAGCGTAAGCAACATCTTCCGGCTGGGTGTAAAGAGCGGATTGATCCATGTGGCTGTTGTCGACGCCGTCTTCTTCGCCACCGGTGCAACCCAGTTCCAGCTCCAGAGTCATGTTCATCTTGGCCATGCGGGTCAGGTACTCGCAGCAGATGTCGATGTTCTCTTCCAGAGACTCTTCGGACAGATCCAGCATGTGGGAGGAGAACAGCGGCTTGCCGGTTTCAGCAAAGTGCTTCTCGCCCGCGTCCAGCAGACCGTCGATCCACGGCAGCAGCTTCTTGGCAGCGTGGTCGGTGTGCAGGATCACCGGTACACCGTAAGCTTCGGCAACGGCGTGAACGTGCTTGGCACCGGAGATGGCACCCAGGATGGCGGCTTTCTGGCCTTCCAGCTTCAGACCCTTACCGGCGGTGAACACGGCACCACCGTTGGAGAACTGAACGATAACCGGCGCTTTAACCTTGGCGGCAGCTTCCAGTACGGCGTTAACGGAGTCGGTACCAACGCAGTTTACGGCCGGCAGAGCAAAGCCGTTCTCTTTAGCGATGGCGAACACTTTCTGAACGTCATCACCAGTGATCACGCCGGGTTTTACGAAGTCGAAAATTTTCTTAGACATGTTTAATCGTCCTGTCTCGTATGCCGTTAATAAAAAATGGGGGGTTCATCATGAACCGGCACAGCGGGCACATGATAAACGAAACGGGAGGCTTTTGCCCCCCGTCTCGGGTCAATTAGGCTTTGGCGCGCTGTTCCAGAATCGCAACAGCCGGCAGAACCTTGCCTTCTACGAACTCCAGGAAGGCGCCGCCGCCAGTGGAGATGTAGGAGACTTTGTCAGCGATGCCGAACTTGTCGATGGCAGCCAGGGTGTCACCACCGCCAGCGATGGAGAAGGCCGGAGAAGCAGCGATGGCTTCGGCGATGATCTTGGTACCTTCAGCGAACTGGTCGAACTCGAATACACCGACCGGGCCGTTCCACAGGATGGTCTTGGCGTTCATGATGATGTCAGCCAGGGCCTTGGCAGAGTCAGGGCCGATGTCGAAGATCATGTCGCCGTCGGTCACTTCAGCAACAGACTTGATGGTCGCCGGAGTGGACTCGGAGAACTCGGCACCTACAACCACGTCGGTGGTCACAGGAATGTTGGTCTCGGCAGCCAGTTTCTTGGCGGTGTCGATCAGGTCGTGCTCGCACAGGGACTTGCCGACGTTGTGACCGGCAGCAGCGATGAAGGTGTTGGCGATGCCACCACCGACAACCAGCTGGTCAGCGATCTTGGAGAGGGATTCCAGTACGGTCAGCTTGGTAGAGACCTTGGAGCCGCCAACGATGGCAACCATCGGGCGCTCGGGTTTGAGCATGGCTTTGCCCAGGGCTTCCAGTTCACCCGCCAACAGCGGACCGGCACAAGCAACCGGCGCGAACTGGGCCACACCATAGGTGGAACCTTCGGCGCGGTGAGCAGTACCGAACGCATCCATTACAAAGACGTCACACAGGGCGGCGTATTTTTTGGCCAGCTCTTCGGTGTTCTTCTTCTCGCCTTTGTTGAAACGGCAGTTTTCCAGCACAACCAGCTCACCGGCAGCGACTTCTACGCCATCCAGGTAATCCTTGGCCAGGCGAACCGGGCAGGACAGAGCGTCTTTCAGATAGTTGACAACCGGAGCCAGGGAGAATTCTTCGTTGTATTCACCCTCGGTCGGACGACCCAGGTGGGAGGTGATCATCAGCTTGGCGCCTTTTTCCAGAGCCAGCTTGATGGTCGGCAGAGTCGCAACGATACGTGCATCGGAGGTGACCTTGCCGTCTTTTACCGGTACGTTCAGGTCAGCACGGATCAGAACGCGTTTACCCGCCAGATCCAGGTCAGTCATCTTGATAACAGACATATTCAGTCCTCTATATTTTCAGGTAATGTTAAAAACAGTAACCTATTCGCCCGGGGCAGGCTCAGCCTGCGGCCATCATGGCCCGGGTGGTATCCAGCATCCGGTTTGCGAAGCCCCATTCGTTATCGCACCACATCAACATCTTGACGAGGTTGGCATCGCTCACCCGGGTCTGGGTACCATCAATGATGCAGGAGTGTGCATCATGATTGAAGTCTACGGAGACCAAAGGCTCTTCCGTGTAATCCAGAATACCGTGTAATGTACCTCTGGATGCCCGTTGCAGGGCTTGATTTACGTCAGTAACTGTCACTTTTTTACGAACAGTAATACTGAGATCCATCGCTGTTACATTGATGGTCGGCACCCGCACCGCGATCGCCTCGAACTTGCCGGCGAAGTGGGGCAGGATACGCTCCAGCCCCTTTGCCAGCTTGGTATCCACCGGAATGATGGACTGGCTGGCAGCGCGGGTTCGGCGCAAGTCACTGTGGTAGGCATCGATGACTTGCTGATCATGCATGGCCGAATGAATTGTCGTAATAGTACCACAATTTATCTCAAATTCTCGATGCAATGTTTCAATCACCGGCACCACGCAGTTGGTGGTACAGGAGGCGTTGGAGACGATCCGCTCCGCTCCGGTCAGCACCTGATGGTTGACCCCGTAGACCACGGTGGCATCCACATCCGCATCGGCCGGGTGAGAGAAGAGCACCTTGCCCGCCCCCGCCGCCAGATGCAGCTCGGCATCGGCCCGCGAGCCGAACACCCCGGTGCAATCGAGCACCACATCGACCCCCAACGCCCGCCACGGCAGCTTTGACGGATCCCGCTCGGCAAACAGGGAGATGAGATCTTCCCCCACCAGCATGCTGCTGCCCGCCAGTTGCACCGGATGGTGGAAGCGACCGTGACTGGTATCGTAACGGGTCAGGTGCACCATGGCCTCGGGGGCCGCCAGCTCGTTGATGGCGACGATCTTGATGGTCTTGTCGCGCCCGCTTTCATAGAGGGCTCGCAACACGTTGCGACCGATCCGCCCGTAACCATTGATGGCAATCTTGATCATCGAGAATCCGTTTCCTTGAACCAGCAACAGGGCGGCACACCGGCCGCCCGGGAACCCCGGCTACGACAGCAGGGCCTCCTTGAATTCACCGCGGGCCAGCAGTGCGGCCCCGAATACCCCGGCACTGTCGCCAAGGGCAGGAGCAATAATGGGGGTTGCGAAGCGGGGATTAAAGAGGAAGGGCAAAATTGTCTGCCGTCCGGCGCTGTAAAGACTCTGCACATTGCCGACCCCGCCGCCGATGACGATCACATCCGGGTCGAGAATGTTGACCACGTTGGCCAGCGCCTGACCAAACAGCAGGTGCAGCCGGTCGATGGTGAGCTTGGCCACATGATCGTAAGCGGTGGCCGCCGCGATTTGGGCCAGCGAGAGGCGACGCTTGGCTTTGGCCTCGTACCAGGCCTCCAGCGCCGGGCCGCTGATCAGGGTCTCGACGCAGCCGCGCTTGCCGCAGTAGCACTCGGGACCATCGGGGGAGAGCACGTTATGGCCCCACTCACCGGCGATGCCGTGGTGACCGTTGAGGATCTGGCCGTTGATGACGATACCGGAGCCGACCCCGGTGCCCATGATGATGCCGAACACCACTTTCGCATCGGGATGGTGCTGGCGCACCGCCCCCAGATGGGTTTCTGCCAGCGCGAAGCAGTTGGCATCGTTGGCGATCAGTACCGGCACGCCCAGTTTGCGCTCCAGATCTTCCTTGAACGGCTTGCCGTTGAGCTCGGTGGTGTTGCAGTTTTTCATCAGGCCTGTCTGCGGATCCCGCGCCCCCGGCGTGCCCATGCCGATGACGGTCGGGCGCTGGCCAATCTTCTCGGCGCACTCTGCTACCAGCTTGGCGATCTGGCCGATCATGTGCTCATAACCACCAGCCCGCTCGGTGGGGATGCGGTGGCGCAGCAGCACCTCGTCGCCATCCAGCACCACACATTCACACTTGGTACCGCCAAGATCGATACCCCAATCCAGTGACTTGCTGCTCATCTTGCCTCCTGCGCTGGCGCCACGCGCTCGTCGTCGCGGCGCCATTTTAAATGTAAAACGGGGCCTTGCGGCCCCGGATATCAAACAAACTCTTCTTCTCTCGCCCCGGCCTTAGCGGCCGTGGTACTGGGCGGAGAGCTCGTGTACCGCGTTGACGAACACGCCAGCGTGCTCCGGGTTCACATCCTGATGGATGCCGTGACCTAGGTTGAAGACGTGGCCGTTGCCCTGACCGAAACCGGCCAGAATGGAGGCGACCTCTTCACGGATACGAGCGGGAGTGGCGTAGAGCATGGAGGGATCCATGTTGCCCTGCAGCGCCACCTTGTCACCGACCCGACGCTTGGCGTCGGCAATGTCGGTGGTCCAGTCCAGACCCAGCGCATCGCAACCGGTGGCGGCGATCTGCTCCAGCCACTGACCACCGTTCTTGGTGAACAGGGTGACAGGCACGCGGCGACCGTCGTGTTCGCGGATCAGGCCATCGACAATCTTGTGCATGTACTGCAGGGAGAAGTCGCGGTAATCGCGCGGGGTGAGCACGCCGCCCCAGGTGTCGAACACCATGACCGCCTGAGCACCCGCCTTGATCTGGGCGTTGAGATAGCTGATTACGCTGTCGGCCAGCTTGTCGAGCAGCAGATGCAGGGTCATGGGCTCTGCGTACATCATCTGCTTGATCTTGGTAAACGCCTTGGAGCTGCCCCCCTCCACCATGTAGGTGGCCAGGGTCCAGGGGCTGCCGGAGAAGCCGATGAGCGGCACTTCGCCCTTCAGTTCGCGGCGAATGGTGCGCACCGCGTTCATCACGTAGCCCAGCTCATCTTCCGGATCCGGAATGGGCAGCGCCTGCACGTCGGCCATGGAGGTGATCGGACGCTCGAAGCGCGGGCCTTCACCCTGCTCGAAGTAGAGACCAAGCCCCATGGCATCGGGCACGGTCAGGATGTCGGAGAAGAGGATGGCGGCATCGAGCGGGTAGCGGCGCAGCGGCTGCAGGGTGACTTCACAGGCCAGCTCGGCATTGCGGCACAGGGACATAAAATCCCCCGCCTGGGCGCGAGTCGCCTTGTATTCCGGCAGATAACGGCCAGCCTGGCGCATCATCCATACCGGGGTCATGTCCACATCCTGACGCAGCAAAGCGCGCAGGTATCGATCGTTCTTCAGCTCTTTCATCCCAGTTCCTGAGTTCGTATCACGCATAAAATGGCGGCCATAATACCACTTTGCCCACCGGAGCGGACTGCCCAAAACGTGGCAAATGGGCGCGCGGTTGCAAAGATGTGAAGGGGCGCAAACCTGACCGCCCCGTTTTTAAAAAGAGGTGCAAAAAGGTTGGCGAAAAGATAAGCGCCTCGTTACCCCTCGCCCGCCAGCGAACGCTCGATCAGGCGCCGGGCGATGGTGCCGTGGGGCGGCAAACGCGGCAGCCGGTCTGCGGCAAAGAAATCGGCGGCCACCAGTTCGTCGTCCTGCACCCGGATTTCGCCGCTCTCGTAGTCGGCGGTAAAACCCATCATCAGGCTGTGAGGGAAGGGCCAGGGCTGGCTCGCCGCGTAGCGCACATTGCGCACCCGGATACCGCTCTCCTCGAACACCTCCCGCGCCACGCACTGCTCGAGATTCTCCCCCGCCTCCACAAAGCCGGCCAGCACGGTATACATGGGATCGTCGGCCTGATAGTGACGGCGATGGGCCGCCAGCAGGATCTCCGGCCCCTTGCGCACCGCCACGATAATGCAGGGGGAGATGCGCGGATAAGCCGTGTGGCCGTGGTGGCACACCTGCGCCCACTCCCCCGCCTTCGGGGTCATGGGGGCGCCGCACTCGCCGCAGAAACGGTGGGTACGGCGGAAGGTGACCAGCTGCCAGGCGCGGCCTGCGAGGCGAAAGCCCTCTTCGTCCCCCACCACCATCAGATGGCGCAGCGGGCTCATGGCGCTCGTGTCGGCCTCATCCCCCAGATCCAGCAGATAGCAGGGCAGCCCCTGCCACTCGTCAAAACGCTCGAAAGGGGCGTCAGCCAGCGCTGCGGGCAGGCACGCTTTACTTCCTTGTGGCACCTCTCCCTGCTGATCGAGCAGTACCAGATGATCGCCCCCCAGCACGAACCAGCGGGCTTGTTCGGTTAATGACATCAGATAAACACTCTCGTTAAAACAAAACCCTGGCTACGGCGGGCCCGCCAAGGGGCAAGCGCCGCGCGAATGGCTCCCATCTTACGACCAGCACGGGTCGCTGACGACCCCGCTGTGGCCGATTGTCCCATTCGTAAAAAACGGATGGCGCAAATAAAGGGGCCGCCCGAAGGCGGCCCGCTGTTATCCGGCATCCCGTATCCGCCTCTATCGACGCGGATCAGGCATCGCCCATCGCCAGCAGGGAGGCGTTGCCGCCCACCGCCGTGGTGTTGATGGTGCGGGTCTTCTCGGTAACAAACCGCCCGAGATAGTGGGGGCCCCCCGCCTTGGGGCCGGTGCCGGAGAGCCCCTGGCCGCCGAACGGCTGCACCCCGACCATGGCGCCGATCTGGTTGCGGTTGATATAGACGTTGCCGACATTGATGCGGCTCGCCAGCTCCTCGGCGTGGGATTCGTTGCGGCTATGGATCCCCAGCGTCAGGCCGTAACCGGTGCCATTGATATCGCTGATCACCTTGTCCAGATCCCGGGTGGCGTAGCGCACCACATGGAGGATGGGGCCGAACTGCTCCTTCGCCAGCTCGCGGATGGAGCCGATCTCCAGCGCGGTCGGCTGGACGAAGTGCCCTTCCATGGTCGCGGCGGGCATCGGCGCCTGCGCGATCAGGCGAGCGCGCGGCATCATGTAGGCGAGGTGAGCATCGAGACCGGCCTTGGCCTCGGCATCGATCACCGGACCGACGTCGGTATTGTGCTCGGCCGGATTGCCCACTTTTAGCTCCTGCATGGCACCGGTCAGGATCTCCAGCACCCGCGGCGCGATCTCTTCCTGCAGGTAGAGCACCCGCAGGGCCGAGCAGCGCTGACCGGCGCTCTGGAAGGCGGCGCTCACCACATCGCGCACCACCTGCTCCGGCAGGGCGGTGGAGTCGACGATCATGGCATTCTGGCCGCCAGTTTCGGCGATAAGCGGCAAAATCGCGCCATCGCGCTTAGCCAGCGTCATGTTGATGAGCTTGGCGGTCTCGGTGGAGCCGGTGAAGCAGACGCCGCCGATGCGCGAGTCCGCCGTCAGCTTGGCGCCGACGGTGGCGCCGTCACCGGGCAGCAGCTGCAGCACGTCGCCCGGAATACCGGCCTGATGGGCCAGAGTCACCGCCAGATGGGCGATAAGGCCGGTCTGCTCCGCCGGTTTGGCGATGACGGTGTTGCCGGTAGCCAGCGCAGCTGCGATTTGGCCGAGGAAAATCGCCAGCGGGAAGTTCCATGGGCTGATGCAGACGAACACCCCGCGCCCCTGCAGGAACAGCTCGTTCTGCTCGCCGGTGTACCCGGGCAGCAGGGTCGCCTGCCCCATCAGGCTGCGCGCTTGCACCGCGTAGTAGCGGCAGAAATCGACCGCCTCGCGCACCTCGTCGATGCCATCTTGCAGCAGCTTGCCCGCCTCGCGGGTACAGAGGGAGACGAACTGCTCGCGGTGCGCTTCCAGCAGATCCGCCAGCTTCTCCAGCGCCGCAGCACGCTCGCTCACCGGGGTTTCACGCCAGCGCGGGAAGGCGGCGTGAGCGGATGCCAAAGCCTGCTCCACCGCCTGTTCGTCAGCCCAGTGGATCTTGCCGACAGTCAGGCTCACATCCTGCGGGCTCAGCACGGTGCGCGCCTCGCTGCGCTTGAGGGTCTCGCCATCGACGATGGGACCCGCCAGCCACTGCTTGCTCTCCAGCTCTTTCAAGCGGGCGAAGAAGGGGCGCTGGATGGAGAGGATATTCATGTTGACGCCGCTGGAGTTCTTGCGGTCGCTGAAGAGGTTTACCGGCTGCGGAATGCGGTCGTTGGCAAAGCCGGAGTAACGCTTGAGGGTACGCAGCGGGTGCTCGGCCAGTGAATCCACCGGGGTGTTGGGGTCCACCAGCTTGTGGACGAAGGAGGTATTTGCCCCGTTTTCCAGCAGGCGGCGCACCAGATAGGGCAGCAAGTCCTTGTGGGCACCGACCGGTGCATAGATGCGGCAGTGCAGGCCGGGATTGTCGTTCAGCACGGCGTTGTGCAGCTCCTCCCCCATGCCGTGCAGGCGCTGGAACTCGAACTGGCGATCGCCCGCCATCTCCAGAATGCTGACCACAGTATTGGCATTGTGGGTGGCGAACTGGGGGGCGATAAAGCCGCGAGTCGGCTCGCTCAGCAGATAGCGGGCGCAGGCGAGGTAAGAGATGTCGGTGCCCGCCTTGCGGGTAAAGAGCGGATAGCCAGGCAGACCCGCCTGCTGGGCATATTTCAGTTCGCTGTCCCAGTAGGCCCCTTTTACCAGTCGCACCGGAATGAGGTCACCCTGTTCGCGGGCCAGCGCGGTGAGCCAGCAGAGTACCGGCAACGCGCGCTTGGAGTAGGCCTGCACTACCATGCCGAGCTTGCCCCAGCCACGGTTGGCGTCGGAGCGGTAGAGCTGCTCGAACAAGTCCAGCGACAGCTCGAGTCGGTCCATCTCCTCGGCATCGATGCTGATGGCCACGTCCTTGTCGCGGGCCAGACGCACCAGCCCCACCAGCCGCTCGCACATCTCGCCGAGCACCCGCTCGCGGTTGGCCACGTCATAGCGCGGATGCAGCGCCGAGAGCTTGATGGAGATGGAGGGGGCCGGGCCGCCGTCGCTGATGCGCTCGTTACCGACCGCCTCGATGGCATTGCGGTAATCGGTCAGATACTTGTCGGCATCCTGCAAGGTCAGCGCCGATTCGCCCAGCATATCGTAGGTGTGGGTGTAACCCAGCTCGCGGGATTTGCGGCTCGCCTTGAGCGCCTCTTTCATGTCGCGCCCCAGCACGAACTGCTTGCCCATGATCTTCATGGCGGCGTACATGGCGGAGCGCACCACCGGCTCCCCCAGCTTGTTGACCATGCGCCCCAGCAGGTTGGCCGGGTTGCCGTCGAGCTTCTTGTCCAGCTTGATGATCTTGCCGGTCAGCATCAGCCCCCAGGTAGAGGCGTTGACCAGGGTGGAGTCGCTCTTGCGAAAATGAGATGACCAGTTGGCACCGGAGAGTTTGTCCTTGATCAGGGCGTCGGCGGTCTCGGCATCGGGAATGCGCAGCAGCGCCTCGGCCAGACACATCAGGATGATCCCCTCCTGGGTATCGAGGCTGTACTCCTGCAGGAAGGCGTCGATACCGTCACCGGAGCCGCTCTCCTTGCGCACCTTGGTCACCAGAGTACGGGCACGCTGGGTCACCTGCTCCAGCGCGGCGCCATCCCCCGGCAACATGGCCGACAGTTCGGCCAGATAGGCATTTTCATCCACCACGTAGTTTTGAGTGATGGCTTCGCGCAGGGCGGCCAGATCGGAGGGGATATAGTCAGCAGCAAGCACTTGAGTAGCTTTGAACATAGGGGGTCTTCCTGTACGCCCGAGGGCTGATATCGACAAAGGCGGACGCGCCGCCGAAACGCCGATAATGTATACAATGTTGCACCCTATATGAAATGAATTTGTTGCCACTCTTTAACAAAGATCGCTAATTCTGCGCCGCGATCCCTCTGCGAGCCACCTGGCCGACTGTGACGAGGGTCATCTGGCATCATTTTGTATACAATCCTGCCGCCATGCATCCCGCCTCCCGACCCACCGCCAGCGGCAACCGACGCGGCCGCAAACCGGGATAAAAAAGAAGGGCCGCCACGGCGACCCTTCGATTCGTTCAGACAACTATTGTCAGTTCATCCAGCGATCGCCGCGGCTGCGACGACGGGGCAGCATGGGCAGCAGGATACCAAGCAGGATACCGGCACCCACCATGGCACCACCACGGATAAACCAGTCCATCTGCATGTCGTGCTCCTGGTTGTCGTAGCTCTGGGTCAGGGCATCATTCTGCTCTTTGAGATTGCTCATCTCCTCACCCTGACTGACCAGCTGGGCCTTGAGAGCAGCGATCTCCTTGCTCTGGGCAGCGATCTGGCCATCCTTCTCGGTGAAGCGTTTCTCGTTGTCACCGTTAAGGTTCTGCAGGCGATCTTTAAGCTCATCGCGCTCTTTTTCCACCTGGGGAAGACGCTCGCGTAGGCTGATCTGGCTCTGCAGTTCGCTGTTCTTGATCCACCCCTCGCGACCACGACCGTCCACCACCTGGGTGAAACCGGCCTCACTGTTCACCGCCTTTACCTCCAGCGGTTCACCAGCCTTGACGCTACCAAGGATCCGGTACTGGGTACCCGGGCCATTGTGGATATAGGTAAAGATGTTGTCTGAAACATAACGGGTATCGGCCAGTGCCTGTTGGGCACACAAGCAGATCAAAATCCCGAGAAGGGCGCGCATGGTCGATCGGTTCTCTTTTTCAGGTTTGGACAAGAGGTTGAATGTTAAGCCGCCAGCAGGTTAAAGGACAAGCAAAGAAAAAGCACCTCCCCCGGATTAAAGAGCGCAGAGTTGCGAGTCAACTCGCAACTTGCCCGTCTGCGGCCTCACTTGTTTTTCAGCTCCTGCACTTCGCTGCGCAGGGCGCGGATCTCCCGCAGCAGCTCCTCTTGCTGGTTGTTGTAGTGATGACGCCACTTGTCGGTCTCGCCATCCCCCTTGTTGGGCTGCAAAAACAGGCTGGCCATAAAACCGCTGATGGCACCGAACAGACCGACCCCGAACAGGATCAGCAGGCTGGCGACAAACCGCCCCTCCTCGGTCTTGGGCACCAGATCCCCGTAACCCACTGTCGAGAGGGTCACCAGCGTCCACCAGAACGCGTCATAGGGTGTCGCAATCTGGCTGCCGGGCTGGCCTGACTCAATCCAGTACATGACGCCGGAACCCACCCCCAGCAGCAGGAAGAACAGAAACAGGATGCCGGAGAGAGTGGTCTCGTTGCGCTCGCGACGGAACATGGCCCAGAGATCCGGGTGCTCCTTGAACAACTGATAGACCCGCCACAGCTGGAGCAGACGGGCCCAGCGCAGCTGCTCCACCATCGGCAGACTACCCGGCAGATAGATCCAGTTGGTCATGAAAAATGCCTTGCGATCGGGCGCCCGGATCCAGCCATAAGCAAAGTGCGCGAGGAAGAAGTAGCAGATCAGACTGTCGAGGTCATAGAAGAGCTGCAGAGTCTGTGGTGTCAGGCTCTCATGGCCCCACCAGCGGGCCGTCACCAGCACAACCGAGATAATCGACAGAAATGCCATCAGCAGATCCATCGCCCGCAGATGAGTTAAGTGATGTCGCATACATTTTCCAACTTTAAGCACAGTGCAAATTAATAAAAGAGAAGATAATGCCGATAGTCCTGAGGGCAAAGGAAAAAACGGCTTTTAAAAGGAGAATGACAATGCAGCTGAACCTGCTGGAGAAAAGAATGAGCAACATCCGGTTGGTACCCAAAGTGGTGCTGCTGATGGTGTTCAGTACCCTCCTGCTACTGACAAAACTCTGGTTTGACGCCAACAATCTGGAAGCGACCCTGCTCAGCGAAGGGCTCGATCCCGCCAAGGCGGATGCGATCTCCAATCGCCTGCTCTGGACCGGTCTGATGGAGACCGCCATCATGGGGCTGCTGTTCGTGATCCTGCTGCTCACCGGCTCCCGCCTGATGGTCAAGCAGGTGCACTATCTGGTGGGCCTGCTGGAACGCTTCGCCAAGCGGGACCTCAGCCACAAGGTACTGCTCAAGTCTCGTGACGAATTCGGTGACATCGCCAAGGCGGTCTCACACTCGCAGGAGAATCTCAAAGAGGTGTTTGGCAACCAGCGCGCCGCCTGCAAGGAGCTCAACGACATCGCCTCCCAGGTGACCCTTTGCATGGAAGAGGCCAACGAAGCGATCAACGAAGAGTTCACCCAGATCGAACAGCTGGCCAGCGCCATGAGCCAGATGGTCGGCGCCATTCGCGAGGTGGCCGCCCATGCGGATCAGGCCTCTCACGCCACCGCCGAGACCAGCCAACTGGCGGAAGAGGGGAGCCGCTGCGTCGCCGACACCGTCAGCACCATAGACACCCTCTCCGGCAACATCCAGCGCTCCGCCACCGTGGTCAACGAGGTGGAGCAGGGGGTCGAGCGCATTGGCTCGGTAGTCGACACCATTCGCGGCATCTCGGAACAGACCAACCTGTTGGCACTGAACGCCGCCATCGAAGCGGCCCGCGCCGGTGAAGCGGGTCGTGGTTTTGCCGTGGTGGCCTCCGAAGTGCGCGAGCTGGCCAACCGGGCCCAGGCTGCCACCGTCGAGATCCAGAAGATGATCGAGCAGTTGCAGGGCAATGCCGCTCAGGCCGCCGAACTGATGGCCCAGAGCGTACGTCAGGCTGACAAGGGAGTGGAACAGGTCACCCAGGCCGGTACCCAGCTCGCCACCATAGTGCAGCGAGTACAGGGCGTGGCCGACATGAACCGCCACATCGCCGCCGCCTCCGAGCAGCAGAGTTCGGTCGCCGAAGAGATGCGCGGCAATCTGGAACAGGTCAAGCAGATCGCCGAAGGCTCCGTCGTGGTGCTACGCGAGCTGCAAGAGGCCTCCGAGCTGGTCGAGCAGCACAGCAAGGATCTCGACAGCCAGATCCACTCCTTCAAGCTTGCCTGACTGTTTTCGCGTCCCAATCCGGTTAGACTGGAAGGCCCCTTGTGGGGCCTTTCTCATTTCCAGCGCACGGCAAGGAGCCAACATGCAGCAGAACGCAACGCACCCACCACTCGAGATCAGTGACGACAAAGGGCGGCTCGACGTGCCGCTGATCCACCGTTTTCTCTCCGAAGAGGCCTACTGGTGTCGCGGCATTCCGCACAGTACGGTGGTGCGGGCCATCAACCACTCCCTCTGCGTTGGCGGCTATATAAGCGGTCAGCAGGTTGCCTTTGCCCGAGTAATCACAGACAAGGCCACCTTCGGCTATCTAGCTGATGTGTTTGTGCTGCCTGAGTATCGCGGCCGCGGTTACAGCAAGGCGTTGGTGGCGGCCATTGTCGACCATCCCGAGTTGCAGGGATTACGCCGCCTCGCCCTCGCGACCTCCGATGCCCACGGCCTCTACGCCGGTTTTGGCTTTGCGCCGCCCGCCAGCCCGGGCAGCCTGATGGAGATCTACCACCCCACCATCTACCAGCGCACCTGAACCGCCAGCTGCCGAATATTCCCGCCTGATCATGCTTCTCGCCCCTGCGCTGTGACGCGGGGGCCTGACAATGCTAGATTGGCAGCCACCATTTTGAACCGGCAGTTTCGTTAACCCGTGTCGTTAACCAGCTGTCGTGAACCACAAGGACGGCAACCGTGGCCCAGCACTCTCCCTCTTTCTCCGCTCTCTCTCCCTTGCTGCAAGAACAGGCCGAACGTCAGTGGCAGCGACTGATCGAGCTGGCCCCCGACTATGGCGACCTGCCCGAACCGATTCGCCACACCCTGCTGACCCTGCTCGGTCTCTCTGATTTTGTCGCCGATTCCCTCTTCAAGCAGCCGGAGTTGCTGACCGAGCTGCTCGCCTCCGGGGATCTCGAACGGGCCGAACGCTGGCCTGCCTACCAGAGTGACCTCAGCGCCCTGCTGGCCGAGGTGAGCGATGAAGAGGCGCTCAAGCGCATCCTGCGCCAGTTCCGCCGCAGCCGCATGCTGGTGATCGCCTGGCGCGAGCTGCTGGGCCATGCGGCGGTGGAAGAGAGCTTTATCCACCTCACCAAGCTGGCGGATGCCCTCATCTGCTCCGCCCGCGACTGGCTCTACGCCAAGCAGTGCAGCGAGCTGGGCACTCCGATGGACGGCAACGGCAACCCGCAGCCGCTGCTCATTCTCGGCATGGGCAAGCTCGGGGGCGGCGAGCTCAACTTCTCCTCGGACATCGACCTAATCTTCACCTTCCCCGAGAACGGCTACACGGTCGGCGGGCGGCGCGAACTCGCCAACCAGCAGTTCTTTATCAAGCTGGGCCAGCGCATCATCAACGCCCTCCACCAGCCCACCCAGGATGGTCAGGTGTTCCGGGTCGACATGCGGCTGCGCCCCTTTGGCGATGCGGGGCCACTGGCCATCTCCTTCGCCGCCATGGAGGATTACTACCAGCATCACGGCCGCAACTGGGAGCGCTACGCCATGGTCAAGGCACGGGTACTGGGCCCCCAGTGCGAACACGCGGTGGAACTGGCTGAGATGCTGCGCCCCTTCGTGTTTCGCCGCTATATCGACTTCGGCGTTATCGACGGTCTGCGCCAGATGAAGGCGATGATCGCCGCCGAGGTACGCCGCAAGGGGCTGGAGGGCAACATCAAGCTGGGCGCCGGTGGCATCCGTGAAGTGGAGTTTATCGCCCAGGCGCTGCAACTGATCCGCGGCGGGCGCGAACCGGCGCTGCGGGTGCGTCACCTGCCCGAAGCGCTGGCCGCCATCGCCCAGTGCGGCGCCCTCGAATCCGCCCATTGCGATCGCTTGCTGGATGCCTATCGCTTCCTGCGCCGGGTCGAAAACATCTTGCAGGAGATCGGCGATCAACAGACCCAGACCCTGCCCACCGAGGAGCGGGATCGCCAGCGGCTGATCGCGGCTCTGGGTTTTGCCGACTGGAGCGCCTTTATGGCTCATCTCGATGAGGAGATGGCCGCCGTCCATCAGGAGTTCGCCGCCGTGGTGGGGGAAGAGAAAGAGGCACCCGCCCATCTGGAGCAGCTCTGGCTCGATCTCTGGCGCACCGAGCTCGACGCCGCCGAGCTGGAAAAACTGCTGACCGCACAGGGGGTGGCCGAGCCCGCCCCGCTCTGCGCTGCGCTGCTGCGTTTCAAGGAGGAGTACAAGCGCCGTCAGGTGGGCCCGCAGGGGCGCATCGCGCTGGACTGGCTGATGCCTGAGCTGCTGCGACTGGTGGTGGCCAGTGAGCAACCCGCCCGCCTGTTCGAGCGGGTATGCGAGCTGCTGACCCGCATCTTCACCCGCAGCGCCTATCTGCAACTGCTGGCGGAAAACCCGGGCGCCCTACGCCAGCTGGTGCGGCTGTGCGATGCCAGCCATCTGGTGAGCGAGCAGCTGGCCCGCTACCCCATCCTGCTGGACGAGCTGCTCGATCCCCAGCACCTCTACCACCCCACCCCGCTCGATCAGTACAAGCCCCAGTTGCGCCAGTTCCTGCTGCGCATCCCCGAAGAGGATGTGGAGCAGCAGATGGAGGCACTGCGCCAGTTCAAGCAGGTGCAGCTGCTGCGCATCGTGGCGGCCGACATCGCCGGCGCCCTGCCGCTGATGAAGGTGAGCGACCACCTCACCTGGCTGGCGGAGGCGATCACCGAGGAGGTGGTCAATCAGGCGTGGGCCCAGATGAGCGAGCGCTACGGGGTGCCACCCGAGGTGGCGGTGAGCGGCCAGCGCGGCTTTGCTGTGGTGGCCTACGGCAAGCTGGGCGGCATCGAGCTCGGCTACGGCTCGGATCTCGATCTGGTGTTCCTGCATGGCGGCGACCCCAACAGCTACACCGACGGTCGCAAACCCATCGACAGCCGCCAGTTCTACCTGCGCCTGGCCCAGCGGATCCTGCACCTGTTCAGCACCCGCACCCCGTCCGGCATCCTCTACGAGATCGACATGCGGCTGCGCCCCTCCGGCGACTCAGGCCTGCTGGTCTCGTCCCTCTCGGCCTACGAGCAGTATCAGCAAAACGAGGCGTGGACCTGGGAGCATCAGGCGCTGGTGCGGGCCCGTCCCATCTATGGTGACGATGCCATCATTGCCGAGTTTGCCCGCATCCGCCGCGATGTGCTGGCCAAGGAGCGGGAGCTGCCGACCCTGGCCGGCGAGGTGCGCGAGATGCGCCACAAGATGCGGGATCACCTGCTCAAGGCGGGTGCCGGCGAGTTTGACCTCAAGCAGTCACCCGGCGGCATGGTGGATATCGAGTTTATCGCCCAGTATCTGGTGCTGGCCCACGCTTGTAGCGAACCCGATGCCCTCACCCGCTGGTCCGATAACGTGCGCATCTTCGATGAGTGCGTGATGGCAGGGGTACTGACCCTGGAGCAGGCAGAGGGGCTGAAACAGGCCTATCTGGAGATCCGCAACCTCGGCCATCGCCTCAACCTCTCGGAGATCTCCCGCAAGGTGAGCGACGATCAGCTGCAGAGTGAACGCAGCCATGTGCTGAACGTCTGGCAACAGCTGCTGGGAGAGTAATTCCCGCCGACAGCAATGAAAATGGGCCCGCCTGAAGCAATTCAGGCGGGCCCTTGTTGTCTCTGCTAGAGCCGATGAGTGATCCGCCAATCAATCAGCTTGCGATAAAAACTGCAACTTCCTGCCATCGGGCAATAGCGCCAACACGCTTTGAGCGGCCAGTTTGATCCCCGCCAGCTCGGTGGCCGGGCCGAAGTTGGCTATCAGTCGAGTGCTATCGGCAAACTCGCTCTGCTGCACCACACCTCTTTTATCGAGCCAGCGAAAACCGGTGAGCGGCTGGTTGTAGAGCCTCTCATGCAGCGGACGGAAGAAGGCATCGAGCCCCTTGAGGTAGGGAATGCGCACGCTGGCGCTATCCAGACTGAGGTTGAGCAGGGGCGGCACGTTGTAGAGCTGCTGCAACAGTTCGGTGACCTGACGGCTCTCCCTGAACTTCAGGCTGTCTATCGTCCAGTGGTGGGTGGTCACTATGCTGTCGTGAAAGACGCTCTGGAACAGCGGCAGCCGCAGCGCCGGATCGAAGTAGAGCCCCTGATACTCAGGTTTTAGGTGGCTCTGGCGAAAGAAAAATGCAGGCTGATAGTCGGGATACCAGGCCCCCAGATAGTAGGGAGAGCGCTTGTTGCGGCGCATATCGGGATCCTGCCAGCCAAAACCGCTGGTCTGGGGGCCGTGGGCAAAGGCCGCGGTGCGGTTGGCAACCGCGCCGCCCTCCTCGGAGCCCACCAGCACACCCTGACTCTTGGCAATCCACGCCATCCCCGCCATCCGGTTGTCCGCATCCTGCGCCTGAGTGGTTGGCTTGGCCGGGTCGAAGTCGTCAAACACCATGCCGGTCGCCGCCACATCGAGGAACCAGCTGTTGTAGTGGCTCGCCTGCTGCAATTTTGGCACTCGCTGCTCCATCACCGGGCGCACGCAGGCCTGATTGGTGTAGACGCCGCTGCTTTGAAAACCGCTCTTGCGCCGACCGTTCTCCTGCATGATGCCGCAGCGCAGGTAGATATCCTGCCCCATCTGGGCGGTGAGCCAGCTCTGCTGCCGATTCTCCTCCGGCAGCGCGGTATCGTAGGAGTCGTAAGGTGCGATGAGATAGCCCGCCGCTTTGGCAAGTTCAATCCCCTCTGGCGCAGCAAAGCCCGCCGTCCACTGGGGCAGACCCAGCCAGAGTTTTGGTAGTCCAGCTTGCTTGAGAGCGGCGATCATCTTGGCCGAGCTACCATCCCCCCAACTCTGCGGGTCATTGAGCGCAGCGCCCAGTTGCGTGGCCGCCCGCGCACGCCGGGCGGTGAAATCGGCCAGTTGCTGACCCGGGTGGCGCAGCGCAAGCGCCTGCTCAACTCCGGCCAACACCAGATTTTGCAGGTAGCGGTTGCGCTCGAGATCGGACGCTTGCAGCGCACGCTTGCTCTCCCCCTTGAGCCAGTCGGCAGGGATCAGGCGGCGCAACGCGGGCCAGCTCTTCACATCCTGTGGCACCAGCAGTCGCTCGCCCCAGAGGTAGAGGTGAGAGGCGCCAATCAGCCGTTTGCCATCCGGCACCGCCGCCAGCTTGCTCTCGAGCGAGACCAGCTCGCCCCGCTCCTGCAACCAGCTGCGATAGGCCTTGCCCGCCGCCAGCCAGTCATTGCCCGGTTGCAGCGACACCGCCACCTCATAGGGGGCGGTAAGATTGAGACGATTGACGCTATGGGTCGCGGTGAGGGCAATGCCATCTTGCTTCGGGGCAAAGGTGAGGCGGTTGTTGAAGGGATTGGCAAAGAGGATCGCCAGCTGCTGATCGCCGTGATCCAGCCCGACCAGCGGCAGAGTGAGATCCTCGGTGGTGTTGATCCCCTGATACTCGCCAGCCAGCGCTTTGCGCCACGCGGGATGATCAACCGGGATGCGAAAACCCTCGTGGATCGGCAGCATCAGCGCCTGCGCCCCTGCCGGCACCCGCGGCCACACCAGCTCGCCAGCACTCGCACGGCTCAAGCTGAGGATCAGGCGATTGCCCTCGAGACGGGCCGAGGCTCGCACCTCGCCATCGGCACGGGTCAGCCAGCTGGCACGCTCCCCCTTCTGCTGCAAGGCGGTAACCAGCTGACGCGGGCTGGGGGCAGAGATGGCAAGGTGCCTGCCCGATGGCAGCACAGCCTCGGCCGCTAGGGTGGCGGGATCCAGCTCGATGCGCCACTGATCGTTGGCCAGGGTCAGCGCCTCGGCAGGCAGTGAGAGCAAAGATAGCAGCGGCGCCAACAGCAGCAGCGGGCGGATCCGGCTCGCCAGCACGGGGAAAGAAGTCATGGTCGGTGATTCCTGATAAAAACGGGAATCGCCATTTCAGCAGATCGGCGGCCTGCGATTGTCAGGCCAATGTCAGGATTGCGTGCAACTGCCTATCACGATGCGCATTAATCCACCGGCCCCGCCTGACTGTGACTCAGCTGCAACACCAGCTGGCCACGCTGGCTGGTCTGCACCAGCGAGAGGGTGCGCCAGCTGTCGGGCGTGGCGGTTGGCCAGTTCACCGGCTCATTAGGCGCAATCCGGTGCCACCAGAGCAGTGAGTATTGCGGGCGGGCCAGCACAGTCTGCTCAAGCCAGAGCGGAGTGCACGAAGCGGGATTGGCGGGAGGATTGGCTACCGCCTGCGGCGAGCGGGAGAGCCAGTCCAGATCCTGCACCGCAGGCAGCGGCAACGCCACCTGCCAGCGCTGGCCCGCCACCGTCAGCCGCAGCTGATAGAGCCCAGCTGGCAAAGGCATCGGTAGATCGGCCCCCACGACCCTGACTCCGGAGTTCTCCTCCGCCTCCCACTGGGCGCCAGCCAGTCGGTCACTACCAGCGGGATCGATAAGTTCAGCGGCGGTAATGGGCCCCTCCCCAGTCAGCTGCACCCGATAATCCCGCAGCAGCGGCGCATCGCGCTGGATCAGCTCAAGGCGCAGCTCGCTCACCCCATCAGACAGAGTGAGCGGGAAATCCTTGCCGCAATGCTGGGCACTCAGCGCAGCCAGCATTCCCTGCCAGCTGCGGCGCTCGGCATCGCTGTTGAGCGCAGGCCATGCCTGCTGCAAAGATTGCCAGGCGTGCCGGTTATCCCCCTGCAACAGCGCCAGGGTAGCCGGTTGCAGTGGATCGGCACGTTCAGTTGCCATAACGCAGCCAGTGCTTAGAGCCAACAGCAGCGCGGCCAGTATTGCGCGCTTCACTGCTCTACCTCCAGTCGGTAGCCGATGCCGCGCACCGTCTCGATGGCCAGCCCGGGCAGCTTCTGGCGCAGTTGCAGAATATGGGTATCAACCGTGCGGGTGGAGGGGAACGCCTGATAGCCCCACACCCGATTGAGGATCTCCTCCCGGCTCAGCACCCGCCCCGCCATCCGCACCAGCAGGGTGAGCAGGGCAAACTCGGTGGGGGTGAAGCTCACCTCCGCAGCCTGCCAGCTCGCCTGCATCCGGGCGGGATGAAGCTGCAAGCCGCCCACCGCCTGAGTGCCATCCCCCAACTGGCGCAGCTGGGCCCGGATCCGCGCCAGCAGCTCGTCGTGGGAGAAGGGCTTGGTGAGGTAGTCGCGCGCCCCCGCATCGAGCCCGGCCACCCGATCGCTCACCTCCACCCGGGCGGTCAGCACGATCACCGGCAGTGCCTTGCGCGCCAGCCACTGGGGCAACCAGTCGAGGGCATCCCCCTCTGGCATGGTGCGATCCAGCAGCACCAGATCCGCCGCCAGCCACTGTCGCTCCGCCGCAGTGAGGGTGTCGCACCAGAGGCAGTGATACCCCTCGCGGGTCAGATAGCGTTGCAGATTCTCCGCCAGCAGCGCCTCGTCTTCGACAAGCAGGATGGTCTTCATGATTCGGTGTCGCTCCAGAGTTGGCAGGGCAGCGTCAGGGTGAAGGTGGTGGGCGGGCCGGAAAGGGTGAAGTGCCCGCCCAGACGGCGCAACAGATGGCGCACTATGGCAAGCCCCAGCCCCAGCCCATCGGCACGGGCACCGCGGCGCAGCAGGGTGGCGAGCCGGTAACCCGACAGCTCGCCACCATCGCTGACCGCGAGGATCAAGCGCCCCGCCTGCCAGCTGGCACAGACGCGAACCGGTGCGCGGCCATGCTGGCTGGCGTTGCGCAGCAGGTTGTCGAGGGCGAGATCGAGCCAGTAGAAGGGGAGCGCCAGAGTTATCTCACGCTCAAGGCAGAAGGTGGCGCCATGGCGCCCGCAAGCCAGGGTGAGCCACTCGGCCAGACTGACCGCCACCCGCTCATCTTCGAGAGCCTCTGCCGCCAGATAGTGGCGACTGGCCTGCGCCAGTTGATGCAGACGGGCGACACTGCCCAGCAGTTGCCCCACGCTCTGCTGGGCGGAAGGGGGCAGCCGGTCGAAATCGTGGCGCAGCTCCTCGCTGATGCCGGAGAGCGCCATGATGGGAGTGCGCAGCTCGTGGGTCAGCATCTGCAATGCGACGCGCCGCTCCTGCAGCAGACGCCAGCGCTGCCAACTGGCCCACCCCAGCAGCGAGATGAAACCAAGCGAGCTGGCCAGCGCCAGCCACTGCCAATGGATCGTTGGGCGCTCGTTGATGCAGAGCGCGCCGACCCGTTCCTGACAGGGGCCATCGACCCGACTATCCAGCATCACGCCGAGCCGCTCGGCCAGCGGTTGCCACTGCCCGGCACTGTAACGACGCCACTGCTGATCTGCGAGCAGCCAGAGCTGGCCGGATTGCAGCAACCAGCGCTCACCCCGCAGCAGGGCATCGAGGTTGTCATCATCAAGCTCGCCAAGCTGCCCCAGCTGATCGCGCCGCTCCCGCACATGGAGCAGAGCGTCGAGCCCAGCCGCCGGATGGCCAGCCTGCCAGCGGGCGGCGCTACTTCCCCCCAGCGGATAGACGGGGTGAGCGGCAAACCAGCTGGCCGAGGGCACAGGCCCCTCTTTGCAAAGCGCCCCCAGCAGCGGCAGCCACTCGGCGGGCAAGGCGTTATCTGTCCCGCACTCCTGCTGATAGCGATAGATAGCCTGCAACTGGCGCAGCGGGTAGCTCTGCCAGGCAGGATGAAGGGAGTCGGGAGCAATCAGGCGACGGTCGAGCCGCTGCACCTCGTCAAGAGGCAGCGCCTGTTCGGGTGCCTGTTTGGCCAGCTCACCCGCCAGGCGATCCGCCAGCGACCCGGCCAGCACGGGAGAAGCCATGCCGTAGCAGATCAGGGAGCAGAGCAGCAGGATCAGGCGCATGGGTTCAACTCGAGATGACTCCGGATCAAGGCACAGCAGATCACTGCGCCATAAAAAATGTCAGCGCCATTTTTCAATGGCGCTGACATCCGGTCAACCGCTAACGGCATTGGCGCGGCTCGCGCCAGCCCATATGAACCGTCACCTATTTGAACAGTCCCTTGAGCAGCTGGTCAGCCACCCCTTTGACGGCCTCGTTGTCGGCCTTGTCACCCAGCAGCTTCTTGAGTCCGCGCTCGGCCTCCTTGCGGGCCTTCTCCTCCAGCAGCTTGTTGTTGCTGAGCAGCGCCTTTACGTCAAGCTGATAGCTCGGCGCCTGCCAGTGGCCGCCGATCCGTACCGGAATGGTGATCTCCTTCAGCTCGTCCACATCCTTGCCCCCCTGCCCCTTGCTGCTCTCGACGATGGAGGTGAGGAACAGGAAGTCGAGGCTCTCCGGCACCAGCGCAGTCTGCCCCTCCCCCTTGACCCGCAAGGCCGGGGCAAAGAGCTGGATGTCGTTGCTGCGAGCGATGCCGTCGGCAATCTGGAAGCTGGCGGTCAGGGCGCTGAAGTCGGTCTTGCGCGCCTCCTTCACCTGCTCGGCCCCCTTGCCGGTGAGGGTAGCCCGCGCCTCGCGGATCATCTCCGGCAGGTTGATGCCGTGCAGGGCGCCATCGCTCAGCTTCAATGTGACTTTGCCCTGCATCCCGTTGCGCAGAGCCAGCGCGGAGAGACCACGGCCCTGCACCTGCACATCCAGATCGCCCTTGCCCTCCAGCAGATCACTCTGGGCCAGAGTCTGCAGCAAGGGACGAATGTTCACTCCGGCCACCTGCTTGTGCACCTTGTAGGTGGCGGGTTGCTGGCGCGCGTCGAGTACCCCGTTCGCGTTGACCTGACCGCCAGCCACGGTCGCGCTGAACTGCTTGAGCGTGAGCAGCCCCTTGGCCAGAACCACCTGAAGATCGACAGCGCCGAGATCCAGCCCTTTCAGGCGCAAGCTGCCGAGTTGCAGCCGACCATCCAGATCCACCCCTTTGAGCGCGCCCAGATCCGGTTCAACCGCGGAGAGGGCTTCGCTCTTGCCGCTTACTGCTTTATTGCCACTTGCCGCGGCATTGGAGGCACCGGTCGCCGGTTTGCTCTCTTTCGCCTGTGCGGTCGTGGTCGGTGTCGCTTTGGCGTGCCAGCTGTCGAGATCCAGCTTCTCACCCTTGAGATCGAAAGTGATCGCGGGAACAGCTCCAAGCTGCACGGTTCCATCACCACTCAACAGCGCCTCATCGGCACTCATCACCAGCTTGCTCAGGGTAATCAACTGCTTGTCGAGCTCGGCACGGGCAAAACCGGCCAGTTTCAGCTTCATTTGCGGGCGCGGCAGCGCATCACCTTCCAACGCGGCGGTCAGCACCATATCGGAGAGCTCGGCCAGCTTCATCTCTTTATCGAGCCGCCCCTTGAGCGTTCCTTCCAGCGAACCAGCCAGTGAAGGTTGCTGCCCCTCGCCTTTGGCCCCCTTGAGTGCCAGCGTGAGGTTGCTCCACTCACCTAGGGCCAGTCGGTCTCCCTTGATGGAGAAACTCTCGAGTCGCAGGGACGAGTCACTCAGGCTGCCACTGAGGCTCAGATCTTTCAGTTCGCTGGCCATGGTCTCCTGCGCCAGCTTGATCTGGGTTTGTCCCTTGATATCGAAAGCGAGCTTGTCGGCACTCCCCTTGGCGGCAAGCGTCACGGGCACCCACTCACCGGTAGCCAGCTGCCCCATATCGAGATCGAGGCGCTCCAGCCGCAACGAGGCGCCGCTGCGATCATCCTGCACCAGCGCACTGGCCTGGGAGAGCGCCACACCCTGCAAACTGATCTGCCAAGGCTTGCTATCAGCGGCTGGCGCAGGGGTTGCAGGGATGACCGGTTCGCTTGTATCAGCAGTGGTATCCTTGATCAGTCCACTCAGATTGGAGCTGCCATCCGCTTTGGTCTGGATAAAGAGATGGGCACCGCTCAGGGTCACCTTGCCGATCTCCAGTCGATGGGAGAGCAGCGGCAACAGTGCCACTGAGGCCTCCCCCTGATCGAAACGAACGAGATCCGGCTCGGCAAAACCGGTCGGATTGCGCAGGGCGACCTGCTCCAGCGAGAGACCGAGACTCGGCCAGAAGCGCCAGTCAATCTCCCCCGCCATCACCAGTTCGCGGCCCGTGCTCTTGCGCACCTGTTCAGCCAGTTGGGGCTTGAATTGATTGGGGTCGATAAGGCTGACCAGCGCCACAATGGCCACCACTGCCGCCACGGCAAGGCCCAGCAAGATGTAGATGATCTTCTTCACGATGAACTCCTTGAATAGGGATCCTGACCGTGACTATATCACCCGGGGCAATGCAGAGGGGGCATGGCGGCAAAAAGGACGAGAGCACCGGACAGGGATAGTCGCGAACTCTGGCATCTGCGCTCAACAGAGGCCCCGAAGGCCCTCAAGTTCAGGGATGAGCAGACTGCTGCAATAGCGTCACGGCAGAGCGGGTCGAGGTGAAAGCAAAACGGGACAAGCAGAGCGTATCGAGCTTCACCCACTGACAATCAGCTACATCATCGGCGGGCTGGATAACCGGTTTTTCGCTCAGCCTGATGGCGAAAAAGGTGTCACAGGTGTGGTATATGATGCCGTCATAGGGATAGGTATTGGCGAACGAGCCAAGATAACGGCATGGCTGACCGACCATATCGAACCCCAACTCCTCCTGCAACTCGCGACGCAGCGCGACTTCCAGCGACTCGCCGGGGTCGACGAATCCCCCCGGCAGATCCAGTAACCCCTTGCCCGGATTGCGGGCGCGCACCGCAACCAGCACCTCGTCCTGCCAGCAGATCGCCACCATCACAGCCGCTGCAACATTCTGGAAAAAATGAAAACCGCAGTCACAACGACACTCTTTATGACTGATGCTCAGCAGGGTTTGACCGCCGCATTTTGGACAAAACATGGGCTATCTCCGACGAAATAAAGCGCCATTTTACGCCGCTAACGCCGATTTTTATGAGTAAAACAGAAGGGAAGATAAAGAGTTCAGGGGAAATAGGGGTAAAACAGGTCAATTATCAGACGACTTTCTGAATATCAGGCAATAAAAAACCCCGCTCATCGAGCGGGGTTTCTTGGATTGGGTGCCTGGCAGTGTCCTACTCTCGCATGGCGAATGCCACACTACCATCGGCGCTACCGCGTTTCACTTCTGAGTTCGGCATGGGATCAGGTGGTTCCACGGCGCTATGGCCG